>DATCRE010000724.1:0-8102 GCA_036569145.1 Cyclobacteriaceae bacterium | reverse complement strand
ACCTATCAGTCTGCATGGAGTAACTCAGCACCACGCGAAGTATGGTTAAAAGGCGAAGCCTATTTTGATGTAAAACATTTTAATAAAGATGTAAGCCACGTTTCACCCGGAGATAAATTCATTGTTCATAGTGGTGATGTTGATATCAATGTACTTGGTACTTCGTTCGACGTAAAGACGCGAAGAAACAAAACAAACGTAGCGCTCATCAGCGGAAAAATTGAAGTCACATCAGCAAACAATCTTGCGCCCACTGGCAAAAATCTGGTGCTCTCTCCTGGAGATTATGTTGTCTATAACGGACAAAAATTGCTTACCATGAAAAGATTATCAAAGCCGCATAAAATAGTTACCTGGACTGTTCATGAAATTACTTTCACCGATCCATCGCTAAGTGAGATCATCGAAACACTGCAGGATAATTATGGCTACTCCATTAAAGTTGAAGATAATAGTTTGACGAAGTTAAAAATTGAAGGAGAGATCAGTGTGACGAGTGTGAATGAACTTCTTTCACTAGTGTCTGCAACACTTGGAATTCGGATAGAAACTGTGGGCAAAGAAATCAGCATTGCCCGCAAATAATCTATTGAATTTCAATTTGCCCGAAACCTACAAACCTTTAAAACCTATACTATGAAAAAATTCGACTACTATTTTTTTAGCATCTTTTTCATGGTGATTGTTGTAAACATTTCACCACCGCTTTGTTACAGTCAACAGTATGCAAGCGCCTACTCAGGAAAGCATGCCGTGTTTCAAAAAGCAAATTACACAGGCTCTGCCTTTCCTGAAGATGGAAACATATCCTTGAAAGAAGCTTTGAAAGTAATTAAAGCACACTATCATGTAAAGTTTGCTTTCAAAGAAGGACTACTGGAAGGTAAAACAGTCTCACAATCTTTATTAACAAAAACCGAATATTCACTTGAAGATTTGTTAGGAAAGATTCTGACGAGTGTGCAGCTAGATTACAAGCGAATCAACGAAAAGCAATTCACAATTTTTTCGTACACCGAGCTCGGTTCAGCTTATTCAAACATCAATACAGAAAAAACAATTGATTCTCTTATAGCGGAGAAACAAGTTGCTAAAGTTAACAGTATTCAAATTTCAGGAACAGTAACTGCTAAAGAAGATAACCAGCCGGTACCAGGAGTAAGTGTTATTCTGAAAGGTTCAAGCAGCACCGGTACAACAACAGATGGCGATGGAAAGTATAGCCTCTCAGTTCCAGATGGTGATGGTGTTTTAATTTTTTCGTTCATAGGTTACGCTACAAAGGAAGTTCCCATTTCAAATCAGGCCCTCATTAATGTTGTTTTGGAACAAGAGGCACAGTCACTTACCGAAGTTGTTGTTACTGCGTTAGGTATTGAAAAAAGTAAAAGTGCCGTCGCATATTCTGTAACAGAAGTAAAAGGCGAACAATTTACACAAGCTCGTGAAAACAACGTAGCCAATGCACTAACGGGTATGATAGCAGGTGTTAACTCAACAGGTCTCTCCACCGGACCAGGCGGATCAAGTCGTGTCATCATCAGGGGTAACGGCTCGCTTACAGGCAACAGTCAACCGTTATATGTAATCAACGGTATGCCGATTGACAACTCTGTGCCAGGAGGAAGCTCTGACCCGAATGGTCTTGGTATTACAAATGCAGTTGACAGAGGCGATGGTATGGGTGCAATCAATCCCGATGATATTGAATCGATAACCGTTTTGAAGGGTGGTACTGCAGCCGCGCTCTATGGTTCACGTGGTGCAAATGGTGTAGTGTTGATTACGACTAAGAAAGGTAGAGCTCAAAGTGGTGTTGGTGTAGAATACAACTCTACTTTCAGTATGGAAAAAGTTTCTGTCTTCCCTGATTTTCAATACGAGTATGGCCAGGGAGATGGCGGTGTAATGCCTACAACATTAACTGATGCACAAGGAAGTGGACGACGTTCATTCGGTGCAAAGATTGATGGCTCTACCAACTACATGGCTGCCGATGGTCTTAATCATCCTTATGTTGCACAAAAGAACAATTTGAAAAATTTCTATCAGACAGGAAACACATTAACAAACTCCATTGGTCTCTCAGGTGGAAATGAATCAGTGTTATATCGTTTATCATTCTCAGAGCTGAACAGCAATAGCATTTTACCAAACACAAAATACAACAGGAAGACGGCTAACCTTAACATCAGCGCCAAGCTTACAAAGAAGCTGAAGTTCGAATCTGTTATACAATACTCTCTTGAAAAAGGAAACAACAGACCGATAGCAGGTGATGCACTCGGTAATCCTAACTGGACACCTTATGAAGTTGCCAACACTGTTGATATTCGATGGCTCAAACCTGGTTATAATAAACAAGGAAACGAAGTAATATGGAATGATGCCGCCATTGTTACCAACAGCTACTTCGTAGTTGATAAATTCAAAGAACGCGATTACAAAAACCGTTTCATTGGTCAGGCTTCTGTTTCGTATGACATTCTCAAAAATCTGACTGTGAAAGGAACACTCACCCGCGATTTTTATAATTACAACTTTACCAGTATTCTACCAACGGGTACGTTATATGTTCCGAACGGTCAGTATTCAGGCATCAAGTCAGATGTATCTGAAACTAACGGCATGTTAACAGCAACATACAAAACAGAAATCAGGGAGAAGTTTGGAATTTCTGTTATGGCTGGTGCGAATGGCCGCCAGTTTGTGAACAGAGAACTTGATCTTACAGGAACTAACTTTATTCAACCATACTTCTACAGCTTTTCAAACTTAGGAAGCCCATCTACCAAACCTTATACCGGACGTGTTAGCACCAACTCTGTTTTCAGCTCTGTTGATTTAGATTATAAGAGTTTGCTCTTCTTAACATTCACCGGACGTAAAGATTGGTTCTCAACACTAAGTCCTTCAAATAACAATATATTTTATCCAAGTGTTGGATCAAGCTTCGTTCTCTCAGATGCTTTCCATCTGCCACAGGTTATCAGCAATGCAAGGGTGAGAGCTTCATGGGCACAAGTTGGTGGCGGTGGTCCCAATCCATATAACATCAACCTCACATACAGCCCTGTTGCCAGTGCCAGCTCAGTGCCTTTACAAAACGTAACCTCATCTGAAATAACCAACGCCAAACTAAAACCATTTACATCTACTACTACTGAACTTGGTTTGAATGTGCAGTTATTCGAAAATCGTTTGGGATTAGATGTTGCAGTTTACGATCGTAAATCGACCAACGATATTGTGAAAGTTCCCATCTCTTCTACTTCAGGTTATACTTCAGCATACCTGAACTCTGGCGAATTGAGTAACAAAGGCATTGAACTGTTGCTCACTGCTTCACCCGTTAAAGGAGGAGCATTCACCTGGAACACAAGCTACAACTTTGCATATAATAAGAGTGAAGTACTTAAACTTGCTGACGGCATAAGCACATTCTCATTAGGTAACTCCGCTAACGGAAATGCTTACATAAAAAATAATGTAGGCAGAACATTCGGCGCTATTTATGGATACAGAAAGCTGAGAGATGCCAACGGCAACATTATCTATGACACTAACTCAGGCTTGCCTAAACAAACAGACATTAACCAGGAATTAGGGAAAGGTGTACCTCCTTATACAATGGGTTTGAACAATGAGTTAAAGTACAAAAACTTTTCATTGAGCTTTCTGATCGATGGTAAATTTGGTAACAAGATTTTCTCCGTGATGGAAGTTTATGCCACACGTTTAGGTTTATTGAAATCAACACTGCCCGGAAGAGAAGAAGGTTTAACGTTGAATGGTGTTACAGATACTGGAGATCCATATACAAGAACAGTACCTGTATCTCAATTGCGCAGTGGTTATTACAACAGTCTCAACAGATATACCGAATTGTTTGTGCATGATGGCAGCTTTGTAAAATTACGCCAGGTTATTCTTTCTTATCGCATACCGTCTGATGTGCTGAAGAAACTTGGAATACAATCTGCCAGCATTGCCTTTGTAAGTCGTAATCTCCTTACGCTTTACAAGAAGACTGTCAACTTTGATCCGGAACAAAGCCTTACCAACGGCGCAGCTCAAGGCATTGAATCTATTGGACTGCCACGTACCCGCTCTTATGGCTTTAACCTGATGCTTAAGTTTTAATTTAAAAAAGTAAGATCATGAAACAATCAATAAAAAAATATTCAAGCGTGTTACTGTTGGTACAGGGTATGCTTTTATTCCAGGGTTGCGATAAGAATTTTGAAGAAATAAATACCAATCCTGATGCAGTATCAAAGCCAACACCGCAATACATGTTTAGCAAAACATTATACGACGGATCAAATTACAGTGGCAATACTGAAACACTGCTGCTTGGTACTATGCAGTACACCACCAGCTACAACGATGTTGAAGGCTTTGGTTCCAAATACATAGCAGCACGGGTTGATTTATCGTATTCCGTTTTTAACAACGCTTATCCTAATCAGATCAATGAAATTGGCGAAGTTATTAAAGCTGTAAAAGATGATCCTGATATGATCAACCTTTATGCTGTTGCCAGGATATGGCGTGTGTTTTGTTTTAGCAGAATAACGGATCTGTACGGCGATATTCCATACTCACAGGCCGGCCAGGGTTATAACAAATCTATATTTCAGCCAACATACGATGCACAAGAAGATATTTATGCCGACATGCTTAAGGAACTTGACGAAGCTGCACAAAGTCTTGATGCTAACAACACAACTACCTTTGGCGCTTCTGATCTGATCTACAATGGTAATGTTACGCAGTGGAAAAAGTTTGCCTACTCCATGATGCTACGTCTCGGTATGCGATTAACCAAAGTGGATGAAAGCAGCGCACAATCATGGGTAACAAAAGCTATCGCAGGTGGGGTGATTACAGACTTTGCTGATATTGCCAAAGTAAGATTCGAAGGTTCAGGACAAGACATCAACAAAAACCCGATAGCCTTTGTAATGCTCAATGACAATTATATCAAAGCCGATGGTGTAAGCAACACTGAAGGCGGAAAGTATCAACAAGTATTTATTGACTCTCTTAAGAACAACAATGATCCGCGACTTAGTGTAATCTCAGTTGTATATGTTAACGGTGTTGCTGATGCTACACCTTCTATTCAAAAAGGAATGGCATCAAACATAAATGGTGTTAAGCCTGCTGACTTCGGAACATATTCCGAACCCAATCAAAAAACATTATTACGTCTCGCTGCACCACTTTTAGTTTATACAGCAGCCGAATCTCACTTCCTGTTAGCCGAGGCTTCTCTCAGGGGCTGGTACTCAGCAGAAACTACGGATGCGCTATATGAAAAAGCTATTCGTGCAGCTATGCTTCAGTGGGATTTAATCAGTGGCATTTCAGGCACGATAGCCAGTAGTGACGTTGATGATTACGTTGCTGCACATCCGTTGAAGCCCGCATCTGTTGAAGGACAAAAAGAACAAATCTACACACAATTCTGGATGAGCATTTTTCCGGATGCACAGGAAGTTTTCGCCAACTATCGTCGCACAGGATATCCTGCACTCGTTCCAAACAATTATCCGGGCAACGCAACAGGAGGTCAGATCTTCAGAAGATTTCTTTATCCAACAACAGAACAGTCATTAAATACAACATCATACCAGGCAGCCATTGCCAGGCAGGGTGATGATAGTTTCATGACTAAAATCTGGTGGGATAAATAGTTCAACACATTAAAGCTTGTTCAGAGTTTAGTTTGGTTAGTTTAGTAATGTATCCTCGGCAAAATCCTTCTTCGCATTGAAGAAGGACGCCGGGATATTATGATGTAAACACAAATCACCAGCTAAGCGCATCAGGCTTTTGTTTTAAATCTTCTTCATTGTTCATCATTTAAAAACCCGACATGTTATCGCGAAGAAAACTTATACGAGGCATAGTAACATTACCACTGCTGGGAAGTATTTCAGGAAGCGCACTTTCAACGCCAACAAAACCTTCAACACCAAAACGCGATCTGTTTAAAGAACTTGGTGTGCGCACGTTCATTAACGCAGCAGGAACATACACCTTCATGACGGGCTCGCTCATGCATGATGAAGTGCTGGAAGTCATTAACAACGGTGCAAAAGATTTTTGTATACTGGATGAAGTGCAGGATAAAGTCGGAGAACGAATTGCCAAACTTGTTCATGCAGAAGCTGCTGTTGTAACATCGGGTGCTTTCGCTGGCATGACGTTAGGTCTTGCTGGTATTCTCACTGGCATGGATCAGAAAAAGGTAGAACAACTTCCTCACCTGGAATACACCGGTATGAAATCTGAAGTGATCTGCCAGGTAGCACACGACATTGTTTATAATCATGCACTCACAAACACAGGTTGTAAAATAATTCGGGTAGAAACAACTGAACAACTTGAGAATGCTATTAATGAACGAACTGCGCTCATGCACTTTCTCAACATCGAAGCTGATAAAGGAAAGATCATGCATGAAGAGTGGGTAGCACTTGGCAAGAAGCATAGTATACCAACATCCATTGATATTGCTGCTGATGTTCCTCCTGTTTCAAACCTATGGAAATTTAATGACATGGGATTTGATTTCGTTGTCGTCTCCGGCGGCAAAGCCATGCGTGGTCCGCAAAGCGCAGGCATACTCATGGGCAAAAAAGAAATTATTGCAGCGGCACGCCAGCACATGGCGCCGAGAGGATATAATATAGGTCGTGGCATGAAAGTGAACAAAGAAGAAATTCTGGGCATGTATGTAGCGCTGGAAAAATATATTAGCACCGATCATGAAAAAGAATGGAAAGAGTGGGAAACAAAAATTTCATACATCGAAAATTCCGTCAAATCAATTCCAGGCATTACTACAGAAATACATGTTCCACCGTTAGGCAATCACACACCTACACTTAGAATTTCATGGGACGCTAATAAAGTAAAGCTTACGGATAAGCAATTACACGAAGCACTACGCAATGGCAATCCATCTATCGAGATTGCCAATGGCGAAAATAACAGTGTAAATGTAACCGTGTTTATGCTAAAGCCCGGCCAGGAAAAAATTGTAGCCACAAGACTTAAAGAAGAACTATCTACACCATCGTGATAATTTGAAATTTTAAATCCTAAACTGTAAAACTAACTAACCATGAAAGAGCAAAGAAGATCAATTCTAAAAAAACTGTTTGCCACCGTTGCTGGTGCTACCGGCATAACATTAACTGCAAATGCCACAGCCAACACTACCGATAAAAAGGAAGTATTTAATGTAGTCACTGATCAAGACGTTCCTTTATTTTCCGGATCTACAAAGTTGGGTAATCTTGTTTTTGTTGCCGGCAAAGGCGCACACTTTGAGGGTGATATTACAGCGCATACCAAACATGTTCTTGATGAATTAGAGAAAGAACTTATTAAAGCAGGATCGTCTATGCAGAAAGTTCTTAAAGTAAGTGTATTTCTTCACGACCTGAATGATTACAAAGCTATGAACGAAGCTTACAAAGGCAGGTTTGGCGATAAGCCACCCGTGCGCACAACGGTAGCTGTTTATGGCGGTGTGCCAGGCGATTCTCTTGTTGAAATGGATTGTATAGCGTACATCTAAATAATCATTCTCAACGCCAAGAAGAATACGCCTGATGACGTCTTTGAAAACATTCATCTTAATCTCTATTACTCTTTGTTTTTGTAATGACTCACTCATTGCCCAGGAGTATAGTATTATCATTAAGGGTGGACATGTTATTGATCCCAAAAATAATATCGATAATACAATGGATCTTGCTATTCAGGATAACAAGATCGCACTCATCGCGAATACTATCGATGCTGGTAAAGGAGTTTTGGTTATTGATGCTACAGGATATTATGTAGTGCCTGGTCTTATTGATTTACATTCTCATAATTTTTACGGTACACAACCTGATCGTTTTCTGAATAACAGCTTTGATGCATTACCACCAGATGGTTTTACATTTCGCAGTGGCGTAACAACCACTGTGGATGCCGGCAGTTCAGGATGGAAAAATTTTAATGCATTTAAAGAACAAACTATTGCACACTCAAAAACAAGAGTATTCTGTTTTCTTAACATCGTTGGTGAAGGCATG
>DATCRE010000723.1:0-10251 GCA_036569145.1 Cyclobacteriaceae bacterium | reverse complement strand
CTATCTTATCAGTTGAACGTTACCGGAATAACAGCGAAGCAAAGAATTCGTCACTAGTATTTTATTAATACCATTTCTATCGTAAAATTATAATCTAAAGTAGCGATATTGGATAATGGTTCATGGTAAAAAAGTAGTAGTCGTGCTTCCGGCGTTCAATGCAGAACGAACGCTACAAAAAACCTATGACGAAATTCCTTTTGATGTTGTTGACGAAGTAATCTTAACCGATGATGCCAGCACGGATGCAACATTGAGTGTTGCAGGGAAATTAAATATAAACCATATCATCAGGCATGATAAAAATAAAGGGTATGGCAGCAACCAGAAAACCTGTTACCTGAAAGCACTTGAGATTGGCGCTGATATTATCATCATGCTTCACCCTGATTATCAATATTCACCCAAGCTTATTCCCAGCATGGCCGATCTTATTGCCACCCACACATACAGCATTGTTCTTGGCTCCAGGATTTTAGGCAAAGGTGCATTGAAAGGTGGCATGCCGCTTTATAAATTTATCGCTAACCGTGCGCTTACATTTTTTCAGAATATGCTTCTCAATGCCAAGCTATCTGAATACCATACCGGCTACCGCGCTTTTGATGCAACGATTCTTCGATATGTAAACTTCGAATCGAATGCTGATGATTTTGTTTTCGATAACCAGTTTCTGGCTCAGGTAATTTATGCCGGTTATGACATTGCTGAAATTACTTGTCCTGCCCGATACTTTGAAGAAGCATCGTCAATCAATTTTATTGATAGCATGGTGTATGGCGTTGGCGTGTTGAAAGTATCCATCCAATTTCTCCTGCAACGACTTCAGTTAGCATCATTCAAAATCTTTCAATTAAAAGACATGCCCGTTAAAAAACTAGCGCCGCTTAAAGAAGCGCAGACATCGGCTAACAAAATCGTCGTTGAGATTTAGTTTTTGTTTTAGCCAGGAATAAACACCAACGGCTTTGCTGTCTAAATAAATAGCAAGCTTGTTTTTATCTACAGGCCTTGCCTTATAATCGGTATAAAGTTTAGCCGGAGCATGAGCATACTCTGTGTAATAATAAAGTGCAATTGATTTACGTGAAAATCCCTCTGGGCCACGCAACACTTCGGGGCAGCCGTGATAAGAAGTTTCGTTGGTATTAAAGATCACGCAACGATTAAATCTCGGTTGAATACGTTCAACACAACGTGTCATGTTGTTATTCCAGAACTCAAGCTCGCCGCCATACGATTCATTCCAATCATCTGAAAGAAAAAGAATGAGATTAATCCGTCTCATCAGATTTTTCCTTACGGGGTGAATCAGAAAATCAGAATGCACATTGAGATAACCACCCAGATACATCTGATGAAGTCCTCCTCCTGCCAGCTGCTCGTCTGGCATCAAACCTGAAATGCCTGTTAAAGAAGTTAATGCCTCTATAAATTCATCTTTCTGCAAAGAGTCAATAACACTGAGTAAGGGAGCTGGAATATTATCGCGCTTGTTAAGACCGAATTTCTTTTCGTTTACGTGAATGTAATTGGTCCATGTTTTATCGCTTGAAAAAGGAAATGCACGCGAAGCCCTGCTGGCAACATCAGGATGCAGAAAATTATCGATGACAACAAAAGGAAAAGGTTCTGCCTGAGCATAGTCGTCCTTCAAATCCACGATCGACTTGCGCCAGAGATCTTCCTGTTTAACGATCAATATTTCCTGTTGCTCAATCTTATTCATCCTGTGTCATGACTATCATTGCCGATGTTATTAATTTTCTAAATTGCATATACTAATTAGTCTGCCCTGATGTCGAAAAGAAATATAAATGTAAATCCCCAACCAAAAAAACAAGTTGAAGAACTTTCTCACGAATCACTGGTTGACAAAGCTAACCTGATCTACCTTTCGGTTATCCTGGCAATAGCACTACTCGTTCTCTGGCGTATTACCAGGAATGGCTTTACTGATTGGGATGACAATTTGTATGTAGTAGATTCTCCGCTGATCAGGCAACTCAACTGGAATTCTTTCAAAACTTATTTTACAACCTTAACGTCCAATCTCTATACACCGCTGGTCACGCTTTCGTATGCCATCGACTATAAAATATTTGGTATGTCAGCTGCAGGGTTTCATACTACTAACCTCGTTCTACATATTATCAATATCTGTCTTGTTTATATTTTAACCTTCCAGATATTCAAACGATCATTTATAGCTGCCGCTACGGCATTACTTTTTTCTATTCACCCGCTTAATGTTGAAGCTGTGGCGTGGATCAGCAGTCGTAAGGATTTACTATTTACATTCTTCTATCTATCAGGCATTCTGCTTTATCTCAAATACAAAGCAAGTCAGAAAGTAACACAGCTCTTATTCGTGTTTTTGATCTTCGTATTAGCTGTTCTTTCCAAACCAGTAGCTTTTACTTTCCCTGTTGTATTACTGTTGATTGATTACTTCACAAACAAAACTATTTCAACACGGGAGCTCCTGGAGAAGATTCCGTTTTTATTCATATCCATTCTTGTTGCTTTACTGGGTGTATATCTCGTTAAAGAACTTCAGGTATTTTCTGCCGCACCAAGTGGTTATACTTTTTTCGACAAGGTTTGTCTCGCGGGCTTCTCCCTCGCATTTTATCTTTATAATGGCATAGTGCCAGCAGACATCAGCAACTACCATGAGTATCCATTTAAAGAAGGTGCAATGCTCTCTGCCAAATACATGATGGCTCCAGTCATTTGTTTACTTATTGTTTTTATTGTGATCAAAAATATCCGTACAAACTTTAAGCTCATTGCGGGACTGCTTATGTTTCTGATCATCATTGGCCCGACACTCCGCCTCATACCAACAGGATATCCTGTAACAGCAGATCGTTATTTTTACTTAGCATCTGTTGGCTTCTTCTGGACAATGGTATTGGTTCTTGAGCGGGTGTCAACATATTCATTTGCTCTGCGATATATTGTTATTACAGTGAGTGGTATTTTATTGATCATCTATGGCGTAGTTTCTTTCCGACGTGTGGCTGACTGGAAGGACAGCGAAAAACTCTGGAACAGCGTGTTGAAAAATAATCCATCGCATGAAGTTGCCAATGACCATCTCGGAAAATTATATGATAACGCTGGTGATAAAGATCGTGCATTGATTCATTTTCAACGCGTACTCATCCGAAACAAAGACAACTACGACGTGCTCAACTCCGCCGGAAATATTCTGGCAGCTAAAAATGAAACGGCGACTGCTATTCAATATTTTGATCAGGCTATCGCTACAGGCAAGGCCGATCACTTGCCTTACTATAACAGGGGGTTGGTATATTCATCACAAAAGCAATTCAAAAAAGCTATTCAGGATTTTGATAATGCCATCAGCAAGAAACCTGATTTCGCAGAAGCTTTCAACAACCGCGCCATTGCTGAAGTACAATCAGGCGACACACTAAAAGCGTATCGTGATTTTAGTGAAGCTGTGCGCCTTAAACCTTCAGACAAAATGATGCAGGATAATCTCACGAGAATAAAATCATACATTCATTAACGAATAACATAGGGCACATTGTGACGAAACTTCTGGCGGGCTTACGGATAAAAGAAATTATTGGCAAGGCTGGATTCTTCATGGTGGGTATTATCTTTTCACATCCACAAGTCAGCTTTACTAATCTTGTTATTGCAATTCAGTTCTTTTGCCTCTGCATCTTGAATGGCATTGCCATCTACCTTATAAACGCTGGCCTTGGTTATCAGCAAGACAAATCAAATGAACGTCTGTCGATACTTCATACTTTCAAGCGTTCCTCCACACTAATCTCAGGATCTTTATTCTTAGTCGTTTCATTAATCCTGCTTTATTTCTTCTCAAGCAATTTATTGATTCCAGCACTCGCCATCTATTTAATTTGGACGCTTTACAGTTTACCGAAAGGTTTGAAAGGAATACCACTTCTTGGATTGTTGACTTCATTCGTCGCACAGATACTACACTTTCATATTGGTTATCTCGTTTTTTCAGATTGGAGTAACACTTCAATACTCATCTCAATTTATTTCGCCTTATTATTTATGGCCGGACATGCTCTTCATGAAGTAATTGATTTTGATGCCGACGCAAGCACTACTACTGTAAATACCAGCGCTGTTTTCTTTGGAAGAAAAAAAGTATGGCTTGCTTCTAATTATATTTTTGGATTGGCCGCAATATACCTGGCAAGTCTCGCTTACTTTTCTGTTCTGCCATGGCAATTGACTTTACCTTACGTTATTGCTTTTAGCATTCAGCAATGGTTTCTATTTACTGTACCTTCTAACTGGACAACGAATGATCTGTTTGATTACCGTAGAAAGTACATGACCGCTTACCTGTTAGCTACAGGAGCGGTCATGCTGATTTTTTATTTCAATATTGTTTAGCTACTCTATTTGGAGGTCTGTTTTGCTTCCATACTCAGAAGTCTCTTTATTTCTTTCAACTCCGTTTCCAATAAATCGGTGCGGGCTTTTTGTGTTTGCAGCTCAGCCTTGAGTGATTGATCATTAACACCTGATGGAGGTGCCACTTCTTGCAGTTGCTTCTTAAGCAAACTGTTTTCTGCTTCGAGTGATTTAACTTTATTATCAAGCTCCTTCACTGCATTGATTAGCGCATATCCTATAGCATTATAATCAAAGTTATAAAAGGTCTCCTCTCCCGGAGAGGTTTCATCATACTTAGCTTTGAATGTTCCTACGGTATACGGTGCAATCTCTTTTAATTCCTGCGCAACAATACCAACCTGCAATTTTTCTCCGGGCTTGGTTCCTCCTTTTCCGTTATACCTGAACCATATCGGGTTAATCTTCGAAATAACATTAAGTCCATCAGTAAATCGCGAAACATCTTTCTTTAAACGTATGTCAGAAGTATTAATCCATGCAGTACCTGTGCTCTTTCCGGCAGAACCGCTTATTTCTAAATTATAACCAGGTGCTGTGCCACTGGCAAGGTTCACACCTAAACGCATGGGGGTTGTACCAAAGAAAGTATACGATGGAAAATTAGCATTGTAAAAACCACCGGCTGAATTATAACCAATAGTCATAACGGCAGCCAAACCTCTCATCATAGCAAAGTCATTAGCCTGGCTGGTTGGACCGCTTGGACCTGTAACAGTCATTGCATAGCCATTACCGGTAGTAGTGGCTGTTCCATTTGAAATGGCGAGTGACGTTCCCCATGCACTGTTACTATTTATTAAAACACCATCCTGTCCGCGAGGGCCAAGATCCATAAAAACTTTAGGAATAGTCGATGCGTCGGTAACACCAGGCGTGATCTCAAAATGATCGTTTGTACCCAATGCTGTTGAGTTTGATATTTTAAATGAGCCTGTGCTGTTGGTACCTACTGAAAAGCTATTGGTAGTTGTTGTAAATTTCATCGATGCATCACCCGTTGTACTGAGCTGATCTACACTGATCATGGGTGTAATAGATGCTACATTTTGACTAACATTCCAATTGGTAGATGGCGCAGAAGTACCTACTCCAACATTTCCATTGTCGAGTATAATCAAAGCTGGATTGCTTACACTTGAAAATTGACTAGTTAAGAAATAATGATTGTTGCCACTTACCTGTGAGTGATAGAAAAGCCCTTCAGAGCCACAAAGAATATCTCCAAACTCTGCGGCATTGGTATCATCTTCAAGTCTTACGCCTGCAGCAAAACTGTTGTCCGTGCCCTTAATATTTAAACGCTCGTTACCAACAGCCAATCCCAGGCCGGCTCTTCCAGTTGTTAGAATATCCTGGGTGCCGAAATCAGGATTAATCTTTTTACCCGATATAGCAGCTGTAGCAGATACATCAGCGTCAACAATAGTACCATCTGTAATTTCCGTTGTTGTAACTGTGCTTAAGGTTGACAATGTACCAAGTCCAAGATTTGTCCTTGCTGCAGCAGCTGTAGTCGCGCCTGTTCCTCCATTAGCCAATGGCAACGTTGATGTTACATCTGTGCTGCTCAGGTTAACAGCATTTAAAGTTGACAATGTGCCAAGTCCAAGATTTGTTCTTGCTGCAGCAGCTGTAGTCGCACCTGTTCCTCCATTAGCCAATGGCAGCGTTGATGTTACATCTGTGCCACTCAGGTTAACAGCGCTCCATGCCGGAGTAGCTGCACCTGTAGATTTCAAAAAACCTGTAGCCCCTGCAAGACGAGTTGGCGTTCCTGATGCCCCGCCAGTAATCAAATCTCCAGTAGTTGTCATAGGGTTAGTGAATACCGTTGGTGTTGTCCATTGTATACTGGTAGCAGTAGACTGCAATACTTGTCCTGTAGTACCTCGTGCCAGCCGGGTTGAAGAAGTTCCGTCGTGATAAAGAATATCACCGGCCGTGGTCAATGATGTTGAGCTGAGTTTGGTTGCATCGGCAGCGTCAACATACGCTTTTGTTGTAGCATCTGTTGTAGCTGTAGGTGCAGCCAGGTTTGTAATCTTTTGGCTGCCCAGGTCAACGCTTGCTGTTGCAGCGCCAAAGCCGCTTAGTGGAATAGTTGTTTTATTAAGGTCTGCATTAGTAATGGTGTTGGGTGCAATTTGCGTAGTGGTAACACCATCATTTGAAATACTAACCTGGTTTGATGTAATGGTAATACCAGTGCCCGCTGTGTAAACCGCGCCTGCATCTGTCGATAACTCCCAGGCTTGAGTTGTTCCGTTATACTTAAGAATCTGGCCATCTACCGGGCTGGATGCCGACAATGTTTTGCCTTGTAATTTTGCTACTGTTGCTGCCGTTGCTGCTCCCGACAAATCACCGCCAAGCGTTACGCTGCCACTGGCTCCGCTCATAGTAACCCAGTTAGCATTATCTCTGTAGTAAAGCTTGTTATCACTTTCATCATAAACAACCATACCTACATCAGGTGTGACATTGCTTTTATTGCTTACGATAGGAACAATAAGTCCTTGATTTTTGCCTTGAGAAACAAGATACAAAACAGCATTATTTTTTACTGTTGTAGTACCAATTGACATGGACTGCTGGGCTTTCAATGAGTAAGCACTCAGCAAGAAACATATAGCAAAAAGTCGGGCTAATTTTCCTGGAGATGTAGAAACCAAGATTTTCATAATTATCAGGGGATGATGGGTATTTAAACAAATAAAGATAGCATAAATACATTTCAAATAAGATAAGTAATTGAGATAACCAACTATAATTGGACGAATACTGAATGATTTAAACCAATTGACCAAGGAGCCGCTTAAAATTTCCGCACGATTCATCCTTGTTGTTCCTTATAAAATCGCTCTGATTTAAGATTTATTTTCAGTATATTCATTTACCCATTCTCGTTGTCCTAGTCTTTACTTAAACGCTCGCCTTATGAAAGTCTATGATGAAAAACATATCAAGAACATTGTTCTGCTCGGGGCCCCCAAAGCCGGAAAAACGTTACTGGCCGAAGACATGATTTTCGAGGCCGGAATCACACACAGAAGAGGCACTATTGAAGCCAAAAGTACGATAAGCGATTACCATGAGATTGAACAAGAGCGGGGCAATTCTGTATTTGCCACCCCCCTTCACACGGAGTGGCGCGACTATAAAATAAACATCATTGACACTCCCGGGTTTGATGATTTCGTAGGCGAGATGATTTCATCTGTGCGGGTAGCCGATACCTGTGTGATGGTAATCAATGCACAGCACGGTGTTGAAGTTGGCACCGAACTTATCTGGAATTATGTCGATCGTTTTAACAAGCCGAGCATCTTTGCCATTAATCAGCTTGACCATCCTAAATCAAATTTTGATGAAGCTTTGTATTCGTTACGCGATCGCTTTGGCAATGCCGTTACACAAATGCAATATCCGCTGCAGCAAGGTGAAGGTTTCAATACCATTATCGATTTACTAAAGATGGTGATGTATAAATTTTCTCCGGAAGGCGGCAAACCTGAGAAACTTGCCATACCTGCATCTGAAAAAGAAAAAGCAGAAAGACTTCACAATGAGCTTGTAGAAAAGGCAGCCGAGAATGATGAGAAGCTCATGGAAAAATATTTTGAGAAAGGAACACTCGATGAAGATGAGATGCGCGAAGGATTGAAGCAAGGAATGATTCATCACGATGTATTCCCGGTGTTTTGCATGTCAGCCAAGAAAAATATGGGCAGTGGCCGCATGATGGGCTTTATCGATAACGTTGCACCATCACCCATAGAAGCTAAGCCCGAAAAAACTTCTGCCGGAAAAGAAATTAAGTTTGATATAACTAAGCCTGCAACACTTTTTGTTTTCAAAACACACATTGAACCTAACCTGGGCAAGCTCACATTCTTTAAAGTAATCAGTGGCGAAGTAAACACCACATCCGAACTCATTAACAGCCAGACCGGGGCAACAGAACGCATCCATCAATTGTTTATCATGGATGGTAAAACACGCAATCCTGTTGACAAGCTGGTGGCGGGTGATATTGGTGCCACGCTAAAATTAAAAGATACATACACTAACCAGACCCTGCACGCCAAAGGTTATGACATTACTATACAACCTATTGAATATCCAGAGCCACGCATTAGAACAGCCGTTGTAGCGAAAAGTAAAAACGATGATGAGAAGATTGGTGAAGTGCTACAAAAAATCCACCAGGAAGATCCTACACTGGAAGTTGCTTATGCAAAAGAATTAAAACAACTCATCATATCTGGTCAGGGTGAGTTACACCTGGCTGTATGCAAATGGTTTCTCGAAACCGTATATAAACTTCACATCGATTTTGAAACGCCCAGGATATCCTACCGGGAAACAATTCGTCAATATGCATCAGCAAGTTACCGGCACAAAAAACAATCGGGTGGTGCAGGACAGTTTGGTGAGGTCTATCTCAAAATAGAACCTTACGTTGAAGGCATGCCCGAGCCAACAGAATTTCCAATACGCGGAAAAGAAGTTATTGACCTGGAGTGGGGCGGCAAGCTTGTATTTTATAATTGCATAGTCGGCGGCGTTATTGATGCACGATTTATACCATCCATCTTGAAAGGCGTAATGGAAAAGATGGAAGAAGGTCCCATCACGGGTTCTTATGTGCGCGATGTTCGCGTGATGGTACATGACGGCAAAATGCATCCTGTCGATTCAAATGATATCTCCTTTAAGATCGCCGGTATGATGGCCTTCAAAGAAGCCTTCATGAAAGCTGAGCCCCAGTTACTCGAACCTATCTATGATCTCGAAATTATGTTGCCCGAAGATGTTATGGGCGAAGTGATGGGCGATTTACAAACACGGAGATCATTGATCATGGGTATGGATAGCATAGGCTCGAACCAGGTTATCAAAGCTAAAACTCCGCTTGCCGAACTCGACAGATACTCTACAACACTTCGGTCACTCACACAAGGACGCGCCAGCTTCAAGCAAAAGTTTGCCGAGTACTCACCCGTACCTTTTGAATTACAGCAGAAGCTTGCCAAGAATTTTAATGTGCTGGAGTTAGCATAAGATTAAAATCATTTTTAATCCAATTGTTTTAGTTTTGCAGGCATGAATGAACTGCGTATCATCTTTATGGGAACGCCCGAGTTTGCTGTTCCCAGCCTGGAAATACTTATTGAAAATAAAATCAACGTGGTGGCCGTCATCACTGCTCCTGATAAGCCTCAGGGACGTGGACAAAAAATTGTGTGTTCACCTGTAAAGGAGTGCGCACTCAAGCACAATGTGCCCGTACTGCAACCAACAAATTTAAAAGCACCTGAGTTTTTAGAAGAGCTGAAAAGCTACAATGCAAACCTTCAAATTGTTGTGGCCTTCCGCATGTTGCCCGAAGTTGTTTGGAATATGCCTTCGCTTGGTACATTCAATCTTCATGCATCGCTCCTGCCCCAGTATCGAGGTGCAGCTCCTATTAACTGGGCTATCATTAACGGAGAAAAAGAAACGGGTGCAACAACATTTTTTCTCAAGCATGAAATTGATACGGGCAGCATCATTTATCAATTCAAAGAACCTATTCATGAAAATGATAATGTTGGCACCTTGTATGAGCGTCTCATGAAAAATGGAGCGCAGCTTGTATTAAAAACAGTGAAGGCTATTGAAGCCGGCACCTACCCTTCAGTGCCTCAACCACACGATGTAGAGATTAAGCATGCACCGAAGATTTTTAAGGAGACATGCCAGATAAACTGGAATCAGTCAGCAGAACAGATTCGTAATTTTGTGCGTGGATTAAGTCCCTATCCAGCTGCC
>DATCRE010000722.1:0-8544 GCA_036569145.1 Cyclobacteriaceae bacterium | reverse complement strand
TCCCTCCAAGAATTACAGAAGGATAACGTTTAATCGCATCTTCTTTTAGTCTGTGCGTTTTCTCACGCACTTGCCAGCTTTTTATTGCTAACAGATGACTTCGTGTGATCGTTGAATCAATGAGTTGCTGCAATGTGTATTCATTGTTTTGTGCCCGCCCCTCTATGAAACTGGACAAGAGAATAACGCATAGCAGAATGCTATTTTTTATATTGAATTTCATAAAACTATTATTGTACGTTGTGAAAAATCTTTTTATCCTTTTCGCGAATCATTGCTATGTATAGAATAGGAACTGTAAGCAATGCCATGATCATACTCCACACTACTCCAAAAGCAAGTACACTGGCCAAAGGCGCCCACATGCCCGAACGTGAAATGATCATTGGCAATACACCAATGGCAGCCGCCATAGCGGTAAGAAATATAGGACGTAATCTCCTTTTAGCAGATTCAATTGCTGCCGTTCGAATGTCCATGCCCTGACGAAGCAACGTGTTGGTATAGTCAACCAGGATGATAGCATTTCGAACAACTATTCCTGAAAGAGCAATCAAGCCTATGAAAGCAGTAAAGCTGAAATTATTACCCGTTACAACTAACCCCAGAACTGCACCAAATAAACTGAGCGGTATTGTCAGCATAACAATCATTGTCTCTTTCATTTTTCTGAACTGAAACAGGAGGATAAAGAATATCAATACAAGGCTTATCACCAGAGCAGTTACCATCTCTACAAACACTTCATCTTTATTCGCTTCTTCTCCACCATATTCAATATGATAGCCTTCTGGCAATTTCAATTGCTCAATCTTTGGTTTTATAGCTTCGAGGAGTTCGGCTGGCAAAACATCAGGTTGAACTTCACTTTGCACTGTAAGGGTACGCACGCCATTCCTGTGCATGATCTTACCGGATTGCCATTGAGGGGTAAGCGTTGCTATCTGACGGAGCGGCAATTCAGCACCTGTTGCCACTGAGGTTAGATATATATTTTGCAAATCGGTTGTGTTCTGCCTTTTATTTTCATCAAGTCTGAAAACAATATCTACCGGAGTATTGCCTTCATACAAGGTGGATATAGGCGCTCCGTTAAAACCTGTATATACTGATTGCGCAACACTGGTAGTTGTAAAGCCAAGTCGTTTGGCTTCGTCTTTCAATGTAAGACCAATACCATAGTAGTCTTCTGAAAAATCATCTCGTACCGATAAACTTCCGGGAGTAACTTTCAGAATATCCCGTACCTTGTTTCTAATCTCCTTTAATCGCACAATATCTTCTCCGATAATCCTTACTTCCACAGGAGCGCTCATGGATGATCCTTGCTGCATTAGCTTTACGAAGAATGTACCATCTGCTGCCAGAGCTTTTACGTTGTCAGTTAATTCTTCGGCAAATTCTTCCGCTGTTGCTTCTGTGGTAGTATTAACTAGTATGAGTGCATAGTTATTCACAGGAAATTCAGGTGTAAAATTGTAGTAAAAGCGAGGAGCAGAAGTTCCGGTAAAGGTTGCGTATGACAACACACGCTTATCGTTTTGTATGAGATGCTGAGCTTTTAAAATAGTTTCATTTGTTTTCTCAAGCTTTGTTCCTATCGGCATCCACAACTCTACAATGAACTGGTTGCGTTCTGCCGGAGGAAAGAATAACTCACGAATGCCAAACTTAAATAATACACCTACCAGGAGCAGTGAAGAAAAACTTCCGATAATTGTGATTCTGGGACGCTTCACACACCAGTCGAGTACAAGATTGTATCCGTCCTGCATGTAGGTTAATACAGATCGTTTTTCTTTTTTATTTTCCATCTGCTGCGCAGCATGATCATGCGCATGCAATCCTGTTTTAATAAACGTATAGCAGAGCAGTGGCGTAAGAAACAGCGCTACGAAATAAGAAGCTATAAGTGCTATTGCTACGGTAACAGGAAGTGTCGCTATAAATTCTCCTGTAGAACCGCTGATAAGAAGCATCGGGATAAAAGAAGCGATGATGGTTATTGTTGCTACTAATACTGGAATCAATAAATCATGTGCGCTTCGCCAGGCCGCTGTCCAGCGATCAACATTTTCATCCAGAAGTTCGACATAGTTATCAGCAATTACAATCGCATCATCTACTACCATACCCAGCACCAATATGAGAGCAGCCAATGAAACCTGGTGCAACTCAATGCCACAGACATTCATAATAGCAAAGGTGAGCGCCACCGTCATCGGTATAGCCATGGCAGCAACTGATGCTATGCGAAAAGGTAACAACAGTATCACCACCACAATCACTGATGCTATCGCCAGGAAAAACTCTTTGATGAAGTGCGATATGTTATGATCAACCAGATTGGGCTGAGATATCAATGTAGTAATCTTTATTGTAGAAGGAATGAGATGGCGGGCTTCTTCGATTTTTTTATCCACAGCTTTTCCGAAATCAACTATATTATTTCCTTCGTGCATTTGAATGCACAGCATAACAGTCTTATTGCCATTCACTGTTATAATCTCATCAGGTTCGGCATAATTTCTCTTTAAATCAGCAACATCTTTCAGTCGTACGATAGCTCCTGAAGAAGATGTACCAACAACCTGATCGGCCAGATCATTTTCGGTATGGAAGTATCCCTGCGTATAGAGTGCTGTTTTATTACTGGAGGTCTTTACTTCGCCGGTAGGATTAATGCTGTTTTGAGATTTCAACAGTTCTACTACTTGCTGCAGATTTACTCCATATTGTGACAACTTCTCTGAGTTGGAGGAAGCTACAATTTGTTCACGCCGATCACCAATGCGCTTGATCTTTGATGCCGCCGGCAGTGTGCGAATAAGGTCTTCTGCTTTTTGTGCATAAATCTTTAATTGTTCATAGCTTGCTTCTTTGCTATCAAGCGCTATTACGATGGCTTCGGTATCGCCAAAATCAGAGTCTACGATCGGGCCATTTACGCCCGCGGGCAAACCAAGTTCGCGAGCAATTAACAGTTGATGCCGGAGTTTGCTCCAGAATACATCAGGCTGTTTTACATCGGCCGTGAGTTCAACAGTAATCACAGTCATTCCATCTTTGGTTGATGAAATGGTTTTTGTTTTATCTACTTCTTCATACTGAAAAAGATATTGCTCTAATTTCTGTGTTACCTGGTTTTCAACCTGTGTGGCATTGGCTCCCGGAAAATACGCGATGACAAGCCCTTGCCGGATCGTGATTTTTGGATCTTCCCTCCGTGGCATGTTGAATAATGAGTTTATGCCGATGGCAAATAACATCAGCAATACAGCTAGTGTTACCTGCTTATACTTAAGTGCTGCTTCTATAAAATTCATAATAACTTACTTTATAATATTTATGGAGGCACCATCGGATAATTTGGATTGACCAGCAACAACGATGGTTTCCTTTGCTGTCAATCCTGATACGATTTGTATTTTATTATCAATCATTCTACCGAGACTTACCTTGCGCCTGAATGCTTTTTGTTGTGCTTTATCAGCTATGTAGACATAACTTTGATTATCGACATCATGTATAATTGATTCGGTGGGAACCAGGATAGCTTCCTCTTTGCTATCACCATTGATTTTCACTTCGGCAATCATGCCAGGGCGTATCAAAAAATCTTTATTCTCTACTTCTATTTTGACAGCGAACGCCCTTGAAGTAACATCAGCTACTATTCCTATGCTGCTTACTTTACCAACAAAGGTCTTATTCAATGCGCCTATATATACATCCGCAATTTCATCGATCGATATTTCATGTAATTCTCCTTCAGGTACAAAGGCAGTGACTACAACTTTTTGTATGTCGGCTACTACGAACAGTGGAACGCCGGCGGCAATTATTTCGCCTACCTCAGCCTGTTTACTCAACAGCACACCATTCAACGGTACATCTATATGAGCATCCGCTATATTCTTCTCCTGGAGCTTTTGTTGCAATTTTGTTTGCTGCAATGCCAGTGATGCTTTTATATAATCACTCTCGCTAACACTCCCATTTTTGTACATCAGACTCAACCTGTCGAATTCATCTTTCGCCAGATTTACCTGTACATCAGAAAGTTCTTTACCAATTGTATAATTTGTGAGCTCAAGTTTTGATAGCAATTGTCCTTTTGAAACAGATTCACCTTCCTTTGAAGATATATATGCTACTTTACCAGGCACCATAAAGCCGAGTTTCACAGTTGTTCTCCCTTCAATGCTGCCGCTTAGTGAAATTTTATTGGATAGTTTTTGTTCAGCCAACGTCTGTACCTCCACTGTTATAACTTTATCGGCATCGGCCAGTGGTTCTTCTTTGCTACCAGCACAACCTGCCAGTAGTAACAGGATAAAATAAAAATAATTATACTTCATAAAATTTGCGATTGGTTTATAATTGATGTTTTGATTTTAGCAGGTGTAATACTTGTTCGTTATTAAAGGCAAGAGAAAAACTGTTCCTGTATATCAACTTGTTGAATACCAAGAAAGCTGAGTATCTCTTTGAACTTTTCTGTGAATTCTGAATTACCAGAAATCATGAAACTCATTGCAGGAGCAGTATTAACGTTGATCACTGCTTCAATGGTAGCCTGGCATAGCTCAAATGACATAAATGATTCACAGATCGTGTAAAGCCTTGTTGGAAAGTGCCGTTCGAGCATCGTTAACTCTCTTTGAAACAAGAATTGATCACTATGCGAGTAATAAAGTATAGTAATAGCCGTAAGCCGCGCTTCAACAAGTTTTCCTTTTAGTTTTGGAAATACTGAGGCTATACCAATCTCATCTGTAATAAGTATCCAGTGATTGTTGATGTTTGAATCTTGCATTGTTCCGATTTTTAACAAAGGAACAGACAATCTTTATGAGCTTTTTTAAGATATATTAAAAACGACTTCGTGATCAGAAATAGTTATAAATGATTGGAAGTATAAAACACGGATGAGGATTTGAACACCATCAACGACAGCATGAGTTTCAACAAAGTGAATGATACATTTTTAATTAAACTTCAATCTACTGTGCCTGACATCTGACTTCATAGATAGCAGTCTCTGTAGCTTTACCTCGTAATGGCAATTGTACAATAAATGAAGTACGAAATTTATGAGATGTAGAAAGCCAGCTTGCTATAACTGATGAAACCAGCAGATCTTTGCTTAATTGACTGCATTGTTCCAATATACGAGCACAGGTATTCAGCACATCGCCGTGATATACGATATCCTTTTTTACCGTACGCATTTCAGTAACCGTTACAAGACCTGTATGAACTGCTGCTTTAAAAAATGGTGTTTCTCCAAATTCCCTCGTGAAGTACGGACTCCGACGCTCAACCTTACGAACGAAATCAAAATATAACTCCAGCGGAGCGAGTGTTTCACACGCCATCTTCGTAGGCCATAGCAACACAACTGAATCTCCAACAAACTGATATACCGTAGCATCATACTGATATATGCTTTCGGTGAGTAACTGAAAACCATCTTCAATAAAACGGCTGTATTGGCTATGTCCCATCCGCTCGGCAATTGCAGTAGAAGATTTCAGATCAATAAAAAGAAATGTAAGGTCTTCTTCTGTGGGTTGGTTGTATTTCCCCAGCAATGCTCCAACAATCGCTTGTGGTCCCAGATATTCATAAATGATTTTTACCATATTCAGGACAACACTAAAAAGAATTACAAATAAAAATATCGACAGAAAAATTCCGGTTGTAAGGAACTGGGGTACCTCCTGAACTGCTTTCTGTACTGGATACTTTTCAACAGTAAGCAGATAGGTGATGAAAACTGCTATGCATACTACTGTTACCTGCAATACAATAATGCTGTATTTAAAAAAGACAAACTTGCTAAAGGAATATGATCGCCAGCGAGTAAAGACCTTAAGCTCCGTCCATGCAATAGCGAGCGCTATCATAAATCCCATGCAGGTTGCAAGCGGAAGCAGTGCTTCACGGCCCTGAGAACTTACTTCGTTTAATTCGCGCAGGCCCAACATTTTCAGACAGACAAAGGCATCAATGCCCGCTACATAGGCGATGATCAATACCAATAAATATATTCTGTTGGTTTTTGTTTTATAACTACTCACGCTTGCCACCTCTTTTTACTGCCCTCAGCACGTTACAGCTTTTAAAAGTCGGGAAGCTTAATATTTATTTGTGGTCTGCAAAAGAAGTCAATACCAGGAAGAAGTTTTTTAATTTAAATTAAAAAAGTAGAAGCTATGCCTGGCGTTTCGCCCGAATTACACTTAAGGTCTGTTGAGTTATTCCCAAGTAAGAAGCAATCTGGCCGAGTGGGGCCCGTAACAAAATCTTCGGATACATTTCCATCATAGTGTTATAGCGTTGCTCTGCGGTTTGAAACTGAATAGATTCGAGTTTTATCGCGAATACATTAAGCATATCGATGGAGACATAGAAAAACATTTGCTGCAGCGTGGGCATTTTCAGAAGCATAGGCTCAAGCTCTTCATAACGGATTACTCTAACGACAGAATCTTCCAGAGCCTCCCATCCATAAGGTTCCGACTTATCGTAAAATATACTGCTCAATGGCGCAGTAAAGGTACCTTCATCAAAGAAAAACTGCGTGATATCTTTATCGTCTTTATGATAGAATGTGCGAATAAGTCCTTTCTCAATAAAAAATACTTTTGAGGAACGACTGTCGGGTTTTATGAGAAGCTGCCCTTTAGCATAGGACTCTGATTTAAAGGCCAGTTCTACAGCTATAAGTTCGTCTTCAGTGAGTGTTACTTTTGATGTTATATATTTTAAAAGATCTGTCATTCGTTTTTGCAATGTAAATTAAGTTACTACAATCTATATGTATCAATCCACGCCAACCCGACGACGAAGTGTTTATTTAAAGTGAGAAAAATCAAGGAGCCTTTGCAAAAACTGCGGCTGGCACGCAATATAGACGATATATGTCGTCCCTTTATTAAAAAGGTTTGACATAGACTTTCTGCACCTGGAAATGAGATTTTTGGTAATCATAAAAGATCGTTGGTATCGAGGCCCTGCATTTATTCCCCGAAGTAAATGTGTGCAAAAATTGGAAAGCTGTAGGGATTTATACGTTGTTTTTAATGTTCAATCTGCATAAATTAAATTGTTGTTAATGAGGTAATTATAGCTCTAAACGTATTGTATGATTTTCAGTAGTCGAGTACCAGCTAAACTTAACTGAAATAGAATCTTTTACCTTCCTTTATTTAGATCGATCAATAACTAAGAAATGATTAAATTATGCGTCTTAGCTCATCAACCATCCGTGAGCTGAAATACAAATGTCTATTGAATTTCGATTTTGCCGGGCACTAGATTTTTATAAAAAAGTATTCATACACCCTCTCCTGCTTTGGAAATGGATTTTTACTGAATTGTATTCCCGTTTCACATTAGGATTGATTTTGCTCGTTGCTAATCTTTCGTTATTCGCGAATGAAGTAAAGCCTGTACAAGTAAGTGGGCAAGAAATTGTCGAATTGCATGCGACTTATTTTTTGGACCCTTCTAACCACGTTACCATCCAGCAACTTTTGGATGATTCATCCCACTACCAATTTACCAGGTCGAATCGTGAGACGTTGAACTTTGGACCGACTAATAATGCATGTTGGGTACACTTCAGCTATCAGAATAGAGACACGTTATCCCGATTTTTAGAAATTGCCAATGCCAATCTTAACAAGCTGGATCTTTATGTTGTTTGTAAGGGGCGATTGATCAATTATTTACAATCAGGACTTCTGGGTGTTAACTCATCGGAAACGTTTATGCTAAACGCCTGGCTGCTTCCATTGCCAACAGCTCCGCCAGGTAGAATTTATGATGTCTATATTCGTGCTGTTGACCAGAGACGAGTAATTCTTCCAATGAAAATTACTGATCTTAATTCGGCCATCAGATCGCATCATCAAATTAATTTTCATTTTGGTCTTTACTTTGGTTGCCTGAGTATCATTGCGATAATGAATATTTTCTGCTTTGCTTATTTCAAAGAGAGAATGTACCTCTACTATTGTTTTCATATCGCCACGCAAATCCTGATCAATGGAATTTTGAAAGGCTATCTTCTGAATTTATTCGGATATGAATTTTACTTTTTAAGTCCTTATGTACCTGGCCTGGCTGGAGTTTCAAATATCGCCAGCCTTCTTTTTTCTCTTGAATTTCTTGACGTACGAAAATCTTTTCCTCACTGGAATAAGGTCGGCCTTTCACTCATGCTTTTACCATGCGTCGGTATCTTTCTCAACATGACTGGCTTTTTTACGCTGAGCGCGTGGCTTGGTACCTATATTGGGTTTATTATTATTGCTTATCTTTTTGCTCTTGGTTTGTTTGCTTACAAAAACAATTCAAAGCAGGCGCGATTTTATCTTATAGGCTGGGGATCTTTCTTGTTGGGAATCATTATTCTCAACTCTGCCCTTATTGATCTTTTACCAATTACCGGGTTTACATTCAATGCAGCAGTATTTGGTTCATCGTTAGAGGTCTTGTTAATTTCTTCAGCGCTGATAGACCGGGTTAACC
>DATCRE010000721.1:0-4362 GCA_036569145.1 Cyclobacteriaceae bacterium | reverse complement strand
AGCTTTTTATTTTCTTCAAATGATGTTAACGTGTAGTGTCCGATCTCACCACCGCGATGATTGAGATGATACGCGATGTCAATAGATTCAAGAGCTTTCTTAAGATCACTAATTTCGGGGGGGAAGATTGCATTCTGTGGGATAGCTTCACCAATAGCGAATAACGTATGAACGCCAAAGGTTTCTGATATTTCCCGAAAGGCATCAAGCCATAGCTTCTGACTGTACCAATCGAGAGGTTGTGGATCTACAATGCCATGCTTACTCAGGATTTTAAATCGTGTTACTTTGCCAGCTTCAAGCGCATTTACAATAGCTAACACGGTTTGACCATTAACTTCAACACCTTCCTGGAATGGTATAAACTGAGCCATACTTACTTTTAAAAATGTTAAAATACAATTAATAAAATCAGTACGCCACATTTAAAATCTATTAATGCAGAACATTGATCAAGATCAAAGGAAGTTCTATTTTTAAGATGACCTTATGAATCAACCGGCAAGCTCCCATTTTGATTTTCTGCGATCCATCCTGGAGAACCCTGAGGGCATAGTTACGTTTAGCCTTGATTCAAATTATCGGTACACCTCATTTTCGCAAAGTCACAAAGCTATTATGAAAGCTGTCTGGGGCGTTGACATTGAGATGGGAAGCAATATGCTTGATGTTATTGCAAATGAGCCAGACAGAATAAAGGCACAGCAAAACTTTAATCGTGCATTGCAAGGCGAATATTTTACGGTTACAGAAGAATATGGCAAAGTATCACAACGACGTTTTTTTTATGAAGATCGTTATAGTCCTGTAAAAAATTCGGAGGGTGTAGTGATCGGGCTTTCAGTTTTTGTAATCGATATTTCGCAGCAAAAACATACGGAGCATGAATTGAAAGACAGTGAAACAAAGCTGCGTTCTGTTTTAGAAATAATTCCGGATTTAATTTACAAGATTGATCAACATGGCATCTGCCTCGATATTTTATCGGGCGAAAAACATGGACACGTTGGACACACGAAAGTAGGCCAACCTGTTTTTGAGAATTTTCCCAGCTATATCGCCAATCAATATTTGATTTCCATCAGAAATTGTTTGCGTCATAAAGCCATTCAAACCATCGAGTTTACAATCGTTAAAAACAATATCACCATTTTATTTGAAGCGCGATTTATTCCTGCGGGTCAGAATGAAGTGCTCACGCTTTTACGCGACATCAGCTTTCAACGAAAAACAGAACCTGAGCTTGTTAAACTATCACTCATTGCCAAGCATACATCAAACGCTGTTGTCATTACCGATGCTTCAGGCAAAATAGAATGGGTAAACGAAGGCTTTACACGCATTACAGAATATACGCCAGATGAAGTTGTTGGTAAAAAACCAGGATCTTTATTGCAAGGTAAAGAGAGTGACCCCCTGGCGATTGCATTGTTGCGCGAGAAGATCAGAAGCAGAGAACCGTTTTCGATAGAGATTGTTAACTATACAAAGTCAGGTAAAAAATATTGGGTGCATATTAACGGTCAACCGATTTTTAATACAGAAGGAGAGGCCATAAAATTCTTTGCTATTGAAACCGATATTACGCAACGTAAACTATCAGAAATAAAAATTCTGGAACAGAACACAAGGCTGACAGCAATTGCTGAGAACCTCACGCGAAAGAATGAACAGCTTGAAGAGTTTACACAAATAGTTTCGCACAACTTACGCTCACCTATCGGGAATATAAGCGCGCTTATTGAACATCTGAACTCTACACCTGACGAAGAAGAGAAACGGGAAATTTTTGATCATCTCAAGCAGAGCACGCAATCACTCATGCTCACCTTAAATGAGCTTAACGAAGTGTTGAAAATAAAATATGCAGGTCATATTGAAAAAGAGCTGGTTGATTTTGAGCGTGTTTTTAATCGTGTGCGTGGTATGTTGCTCCTTCAGATTAATGAGACAGAAGCCGATGTAACGTTTAACTTTTTGAATGCGCCGGCTATTTACTATCCGCTGATTTATGTAGAAAGTATTTTTGTTAACCTATTAAGCAATGCACTTAAATATTATTCACCTGACAGAAAGCCGGTGATTCATTTTGAATCGTGGATAGAAAACGGAATTGTTAAAATGAACATTAGCGATAATGGACTGGGCATTGATCTGAAACGTTATGGGCATCAAGTGTTTAAATTACGCAAAACATTTCACGCCCATCCGGAAAGCAGAGGTGTTGGTTTATTTATGGTGAAGAACCAGATTGAAGCGATGGGAGGAAGCATTACACTTACCAGTGAAGTAAATAATGGTACCTCATTTTTTATTAACTTTGGACATCTAAATGTATATGACAGGTAAACTCGTTTCGATAGCCATTGTTGACGATGATGACACATTTCAGTTCATCACCTCGAAGGCATTGCGTTCATTATCCAGCGGCAATAAAATAATGCAGTTCTCCAGTGGAGTTGAGGCCGTGCGATACCTGGCTGACCATGCACATAATGCTGACCAGCTACCCGACGTGTTGCTGGTAGATATTAATATGCCTGTGCTGGATGGCTGGATGGTTTTAGATGAATTCAAATCACTGAAAGCGCAACTACAAAAGAAAATAGCTTTTTATATGGTGAGCTCATCCATTGATGAAATGGATGTTAACCGTGCGAAGGATGATAGTGCTGTGAGGGATTATATCATAAAGCCTATTTCAATAGAAAAATATAAAGAGCTTCTTGCCTCATAAGATTGATTCATAAAGTATGAGCACAGTCAATCTCAATCAGTTTGCCACGCAATCTAAAAACAAGGCTGCTGAGAATAAGAAATTCCTGAATGGATTAAAGAAAAAAGATCCACGACAACTCGACGGAATATTTCACGACATGCATGACGAGGTGTTTGAAGAAATAAATTGCCTCGACTGTGCTAATTGTTGTAAAACCACCAGCCCTATTTTTTATCAAACCGATATTGAACGCGTTGCAAAATCGCTACGAATGAAACCTGGTGATTTTATAGAAAAGTATTTACGCGTTGATGAAGACAAAGACTTTGTTTTGAAATCTTCACCCTGTCCCTTTTTAGATGATGAAAACTATTGCAAGGTTTATAACGACAGACCGAAGGCATGCCGCGAATATCCGCACACCGATAGAAAGAAGATGGTTCAGATTATGGATCTGACGTATAAAAACACACTTGTCTGTCCGGCAGTTTTTGAAATGGTTGAACGAATCAAAAAGATTGTTTAGCCTTTTATTTCCTTTCGCAGATTCGTCCAGGTAGCGATGTCATTATCATAATGTGTTATAAGAACAAGCGTAGTCTTGCTATCTAAATGTGATTGCATGTATACCGACATCCGTTCTTTCTGCTCGTCATCTAAAAATTGAAACGGCTCATCAAGTAAGAGTAGTTCTTTGTCTTCCAGGAATGAACTGATCACCATCATTAATTGTAACTGACCTGACGATAACACCTTCACAGGTTTTTGCATAAACTCCGTTGCATTAAAATATTGCAGCAGTTCTTTTAATTTCTCTTCCTTGCCTTTTGGATGAAGACTTTTTATATAATCCACAGCTGACTGCGCAATATTTTTTGGGTTGAGATAACTTATCAACTCCGGACCGAGATAGGTTATTCTCTGCTTTATATCCCAGATGGATTCTCCTGTTCCTCTACGTTTGCCAAACAGGTAAACTTCTTCACGATAGGCAATGGGATGATCAGCAAAGATGAGACTGAATACTGTTGTTTTGCCTGAACCATTTTTTCCCAGCAGCGCCCAGCGTTCGCCTTCATTGATTGTCCAGTTGAAATTTTTAAGAATTACTTTTTCACCGTACTGAATTTTGAGATTTTTCATTTCAACAACAGCCGTTGAATTTATTTGCTGTGGCTGACTGATTTGAACGGGTGAATCAACGTGCTTTATTAATTCAGCATGATGAATAACAAACTTGTCTACATGAATTCTTTTGTTGATAACGGCAGGAAGATGATGGTGATGATCGGTCAGGATAATCTGGATGGAATAACGTGTTGCAATAAAATCAATGAAGTGACTGAGCTCTTGTCGACTTGTTTTGTCGAGTCCTTCGAACGGATAATCAAGAAGCAGAACCTTTGGTTTTTGTTTTAACAGTGTTTGAAGAAGCAGAACTTTTTTCAATTGCCCGTTAGACAATCTGTTTACTTCAACTTCAAGCAAGCTTTCAATATGCATTGATGGAGGAAAGTCCTGCGTGTCCAGGTTTTTAACATCTTCTCCCAGCACATCTTTAACACGCGTGGTAACAGCATCTTCAATGCTATAGTAGCGTTGCTGATAATAAGCTTCGCCGGTAAGACGCAATAATTTTTCAA
>DATCRE010000720.1:0-2985 GCA_036569145.1 Cyclobacteriaceae bacterium | reverse complement strand
TTCTTCAAGATCATGAATTCTGGCACAAAGTTCTTTTACATAAAATCTTATCTGTTCCTGGTTTTTGCAATCACAGGGCTTTTCAAAGTTTCTGGAAGTGAAGGCTTTCATTTCCATGTCGATTTTCTTTTGTTCAAAGTTTGTCATAGAACTGTGCAATTATGTACAATTATAATTATATATACTGTATAAAACAATTATTTATTGTGTAATATTTCACAATATATAACTACAAAACATCGCCCATTTTAAGCCTGCATCAAAGTTTTGTCTTGAGTCGATAAAATTTTGATTGTCAATGAAATACTTTGAGACAGATAAATGCATTAGTTATTTGATGGGAGCAGGCAGATCAGTTTAAGGAAGATATGGTCAGAAATTTTGCCTTGTAATTTTTCACAGCCCATGCATTCGTTTTAGGAAAAGGATTAACTTTAAAAACTAAACACTAAACATGGAAAACATTCCTCAAAGCCCATTTCTCGTTTTTTGGCACAACTCAATGATGATTGGAGTTTTCATTATGCTAGCTCTGGGAATCATCATATATATTCTTCACAAATTGAAGATGGCTTCTATTTCTGATTTGAAAGCCAAGTATGATTATGCCAGCCAGCGAGAGATCAAAAACTACAAACTCGTTTTTTTATGCTTTGGAATAGCTGCTATGTTATTTATAAATCTCTATGCTAAAGGAAAGGTTAAGGAAGTTGAAGTTTGGTTTTTTGTAAGACTGTTTATTTCCATTGCAGGTGGAACGCTGGTAGGTTACGTGGCGTTTTTGATACTTGATTATTATTACCCTACACTGCTGGATAAGAAATTAAAAAGATGGCGTTACACAGCGCGCGTCAATCCAAAAACAGGTAATAAGATGAGACTTTTAGGAGAGGAAGAAGAAGACGTTCATCTCGAGGAAGGAATGCAGGCTGAAGAGAATGTATTTTCCATTGACTACGATGTGTGGATTGATGAAAAATCAGGTGATGTTAAAATAGAAAAATATCCTGGACATCTTCAAGCTTCAAAATGTAATAGCTGTGGTTTCTTTACGATGAAAGTAGTTAAAGAAGAAATCACGGAGCAACCTTCAGCAGATGGACCTGGAGAACTCATTAAACATTATCAATGCAGTTACTGTAAATCTGTACGAGCAACTGCTTTTAAAATTTCAACGAAAGAAGCTGATGATTATAAGCAGGCCACCAAGCATAGTTTCCGCAAGAATAAAAATATTGATCTGATCAGGATTGAGATTCATTCCAATTCCTCAGACAAGAAATTTTTTGAATTTCAGAACATAGAACAAGTCCAAAAATTTCTGGATGAGTATGATTCTGATAAAGTGGCATAGTTTTATATGCTCTGTATCAAATTATTAAATGTAAAAATCATTCAAAAAAGGAAGGTTTAACCAAAAAATGTGTATTACGTTTTAATAAATTATAAAATTAACTGAGCATTTGTTGTATTAAATTAATAAAGATGAAAAGAGTATTTGCAGGTGGGGTATTGTGTACAGCCTTAATGGCTTCTGTTATTACAAAAGCAGAATTTAATGTATCAGATACTACAACATTAAAACCTAAAGCTGTTTACGGCAAGGAAGCAAAAGTTGTAACGTTTATTCTGGACAATAATCATTACCGGAAAATTCAGTTTAACGATTCACTCTCCATAGTTGTACTGGATCGTTATATAAAAAGCCTGGATAACAATAAAACATATTTCACTCAACAGGATGTTGATGGTTTTAGTAAATATAAAACACAACTCGACGATCTGACGCGAGCTGAGAATGTTGAACCTGCTTATGAAATATATACCTTGTTTCAGAAGCGCTTTAAAGAAAGAATGACGTATGTGTTGAATACACTCATTCCCCAGAATTTTGATTATTCTGTAGTTGAATTTTACGAGACTGATCGTGATAAGGAACCGTGGTGCAAGAGCAATGCAGAGCTCGATGATGTTTGGAGAAAAATTATAAAAAGCCAATCGCTTAGTCTTAAACTTACCGGTAAGAAGACTGAAGAAATTCAGAAAATGCTTAAGGAACGCTACGAACGATTTGCCAAGAATACGGCACAGTTCAATAGTGAGGATGTTTTTACACTCTACATGAATTCTATCACAGAATCATACGATCCTCATACTTCCTACTTATCACCCAAAGGTGCTGACTTCTTCAAACAAAGCATGAGCTTATCACTTGAAGGTATTGGAGCCAGACTTCAAACGGATAACGATTATACAAAAGTAATTGAAGTCATTACTGGTGGCCCTGCTCAGAAGAGTGATCAGATTCACACAAACGATCGGATTATCGGTGTGGCCCAGGGAGATGCCGGAGAAATGGTTGATGTAATTGGTTGGCGGGTAGATGAAGTTGTTAAGCTTATAAAGGGACCAAAAGGAACAAAGGTTCGCTTACAAATATTGCCATCAGCTGTTGGTGTTAATGGTCCTTCAGTAGAAATAACATTGGTGCGTGATAAGATCAAATTAGAAGATCAACGTGCAAAGAAAAGTGTGATTAACTATCAACAAGGTGGAAAAAATCTTAAGCTGGGTGTGATTACGCTTCCTAGTTTTTACATGGATTTTGAAGCCTACCAGAAGGGAGATCCTGATTATATGAGCACAACACGTGATGTTCAAAAGCTTATTAAAGAACTTCAGGCTGATCATGTTGATGGTTTAGCACTCGACTTGCGAAATAATGGTGGAGGTTCATTAGCTGAAGCTATCGATTTGACTGGTCTGTTTATTAAGGATGGTCCGGTGGTACAAGTTAAGAATTCAGCTAATAAAGTTGAGGTTGGAGCGGATGATGATCCGGCGATAGTTTATAATGGCCCGTTGGTGATCTTAACAAATAGATTCAGTGCTTCCGCTTCTGAGATTTTCGCGGGTGCTATTCAGGACTATCATCGTGGAGTTGTTGTTGGAGAATCGACTTATGGTAAAGGTACTGTGCAGACC
>DATCRE010000719.1:0-2335 GCA_036569145.1 Cyclobacteriaceae bacterium | reverse complement strand
TACCAATATAACAACATACTTACTTATATAACCGTTTACAAACGATTATCATTGATTATTCAGTATATATATACCTACAATCCTAAATTTCATGTTGGCAAGAGTGTTTCGTTGGAGAAGAACTCCAACAAAGGCATAGGCTTCAGTTAACACCACCACCCCGTATTGCATAAACTTTTTGTTGGCGGTAGTTTTTACTTTCTCAAATCTACTTCTCCGGTCTTCACTGCCGCCTCAATTTGACTTTTCAAAATTAGTTTGATGTCGTTCAGTGACCTCGGGTTGTCCTCCGAAACAATTTTGAGAACAGAGGAGAATGGAAAACCATTAACAACAAATTTCTTGTGAATCACCGTAATGTCTGTCCCGTATTCGTCAGTAATTAATTTCCATTCGCAGTTCAGCTCGTCAACTATACCTTGTCCGAATGCTGCTCCAATTGCGTCAACTATTTCTTCAGGTTTTTCCTTGTCCGCTGTCGATGAACTCCACTTCTCTAAAACTATGTCCAGTGTTTTCGAGTCGAACGGCTTGTCTGCTTTGTCACTCGCGTACTTTGAAATAATAGTTTTTGCAGTTGTCAAATTGTGATTTACAAAGTCGATCTGCTCAGTTGTCAAATCGGCAAGTCCATATTTGTAGTTATCCTCTGTCCCAGTGGTTGTATTAATTGATTGTCCGTCAACATTAACAGTTTCTTTATTGGGTTTGTCCTTACACCCAGTCAGAAAGCTAAATAGTCCCATAATCATTATTAATTGTCTCATATGTCGATGTAAAAATTATCGCCAACGTTTATGTATAAGTAGTAGTATTATTTTCTCATAGGCATGGCGCACAACGGTTGATGTTGTACTCGGCGCAGGTTTCAAGTCTCATGTCTTTATGGTTTAGAGTATAATTGCTGTCGTTTATAAACCAGTGATGCACGGTCTTTTCTATTATCCAAAATCGTTATCATCGAAACAGCCCCAGCCTCATCAAAATCAACGCATATTGTGTAAGACTCTTTCTCGTACCAACTTTTAATAGATTTTGGAATACCAGTTCTGTGCCACCACATTTCGGAGATTCTTCGTCCGTGTTTGTCAAAGATCGTTTGATCCATAATTTGCCTTGTTGCCAATATCTTTCTTGCTGAATCATACGTAACCGGCGGTATTCCGTTCCATATAAATGTGAATTCATCAATTTGGCTGGTGTCTGTTATTGTTTCGTACCACGAAGTTGCAGTATCGATACGCTCTCCGTGACTAAACTTGTTTAACGTTTTCAACTCGCCCTTTTCATTCCACCAAGCGTATGCCCCATGCTCATCCCCCTTTTTATAATGACTTAAGATTGCTTGTGTCCTGTTTGGATGCCACATTTTACAAACACCATGAAGTTTGCCATTGCGGTATTGTTCTACACTCCGTAGAGTTCCGGTTGGGAACCATATTTTACGTTCACCATGTAGTCTTCCCTTTTTGTAAAAGGCTTCCACCTCCTTATTACCATTTGTATAGTAGTCGGTATATGGACCTTTGTAGGTATGAAATACTTTATGTTTAAAGAATTTCTGTAGGTCTTCAAGCATAGAAACATTAGCTCCGTGTTCTGAAACTGGATACCTTAAACCATCACGATTCCTATAGCGGGTTGAATAAGTACAGCTATGGGTAACCAATCTGTTATTTACCTTATATGCAAAAATTATCCACTGTTCACCGATGTTATCACCTAAATCGCATGAAGTGGAGATGCCCATAGAAGGATGTCCTCCCTCGATGATTATGGAATTATCAATATCGCCCTTGAAAAGTTCAAGTATTTTTATCCTGGCCAGATGTGCAAAATCATGATAGGATACGGTATCAATCTGCTCGATTTCTACCAGGGCTACAAAATCATACGTATGAAGCTCACCAATATAGTCATTGGTAAATCCACCACAAACACATGCTAATGAAGAGCTATATAAAAGTGTCGTTAAAAGAATCGAAAGTGTTAATTTTAAATATCCATTCATTGTGTATATGTCTAATTTTTTTGTTGACTGCGCTACGAAGTCATGTAGCTCAATTCTATTTTGAGTTGTCGTAAAGAGATTGTAAGTCGTCCTTGGATTGAGTGAACTTGAAATATTTTGGTTCGTGCAAAATGGAATTGAAATAAATTTCCCGTGCGTCCTTCTTGTCTCTTAATTCCGCGGTTGCACCAAATTGTGCAATCAATGTCGTGTATAAACCTCCAATGTGTCTTTCGTTGTATGATTCTGTTTTATCATAACCAATCCAATCAAAATCATCGTAGTCAAAATTCTTATAGTAGAAATATGGCTTTCCATTAAACT
>DATCRE010000718.1:0-7342 GCA_036569145.1 Cyclobacteriaceae bacterium | reverse complement strand
TGATAAGACTGAACACTTGTCGTTTCAGCTCTTGCTCATCCAGTTTACTCTTGAAGGCATTGAACTCAAAGCCAAGCCTGATTGGAGGGCCACTGTCTACCGGAATACTTTGGGGAAGATCTTTTGCTGTGATATCAAAGTTAATATTTGGCGATAACATAGGGCCATCTAATTTGAGAACAACCTGCGCCGGATATTTTCTTCGTAGCTGTGGTAAGTTAGCTTTTGTCTGATCGCTAAGAATAGGACCGAAGGACGCTAACTGATTATAGATAGCATTTACATTCAGGTTACCGGCATAAGGATCTCCATACCAGGTTATGCTGCTTCCCCGTTGAATTTCAAATTCTTTATTGATGATATCATATAATGTGAAATTGTAGGCACCTGTTGTAAACTCGAACTGGCCAAACATATTAAATTCTCCACGCGTATCAAGTTGTAATTGTAAGTCGCCATTGCCGCGACCCCGTATAATGTCGCCAGCCTTTACATCAATAATAATTTCACCATAGGCATCAGGAGTAATGTCCAGGTTAAGATCGAATGTGAGTCCGCCAAGATCAAGTTTCTTGCGGGTTTGTTTTTGAACTGATTTTAAAAACGTGGAGTCACTGAAGTTAACAAAGTTTATAAAATCTTTTTTCACTACAGATGATGTACCTTCCAATGGTATGAAGATTCGGGTGTTCTTTTCTGATTTTGCTGTAGCTGTTATTTTTAGATTTGAAAATGGTCCACTGAAATTCACCTGACCTGAGGCATAGGCCTGACCATAGAATAAATCATTATCATGTAGTGAAGTATTGAGTACCTGGAAATCATGAAATGTTGCTGTCAGGTTAATTCTTGGATCATTGAAATTTGTATGGGTGATAGAGCCATGCAGCTTGGCTTTATTTTTCAAACCATCGGTTAGCTCAAAGTGTTTTAAGTCAAGCGAGTTCTTGGTAAGTCCCACAGAGCCGATAAACTTATATTGCGTTTTAAGGTAATCAATCATTACTTCCCCATTGGTAATAGTACCTTCTCCGTCAATATCAGGTTCTGAAAATGTTCCATGTATCAGGTAATTGCCTGAGATAGTTCCTCCCCATTTACTAAAGATTCCTTCAAGAAATGGTTCAATAATTTTAAGGTTAGCATTTTCAAGTTTTGCATTAATGTTAAGCGGATTTTTATCGAGTGACGGATTGTAGTATCCTGTAAGATTAACAATCCTGGATTGAAAGCGATCAATGAAAAAGTTTATATCAAATTTTCGTTCGGCGTTATCCCATAAATTATTGCCGGTGATATCACCAACGAGGAAGTCATTAATCTGTAAACTGTCGACAAAGATTTCATTCTGAACGTATGGATTTTGATAAACGTCATTTACACTTGCGTGAGCATCTAACAGGCCTTTAAACTTTAATCCGGTAATAACATTTAGAATAGACAGATCCAGTTTTGTAATGTTTAGAAAAAGTTTTTGAGCAGGATCATCAGAAATGTTTCCGCTAAGTCCTAATGCTTGCCCCGCATCCTGCAATTCTACATTACTAAAATGCCAATTGTGATTTGCTGTAGTAATGATGTTATTCGGATTGAATGTCCATTTTCTTTTCAGAATATCAAATGCTGAGGGTAAGAATCTGATTTGGGTACTGTCTTTCATAAAATCAATAGTGCCTTTCAAACGCATGGAGTTTTGTTGAACCTCCTGATCAGCATCTAATCCAAAATCGATATGGCTTTTGTTCCAGATTCCTTCGAAGATCAGATTCTCTGTCTGGAAATTTGGACCATAGAATTGTTTGTTTGAATTAACATAAGCCATGGCAAGAACGCTGGTACTGTCGCTGATCTTTGATGCTGTTAATTCTATATCGTTTGCCATAAAATCCATTCCGTTATAATGCAATGAATCAACAGTGGCAAAGGCCTGGAATTTTGTAGTGTGGCCGCTGACAAAATTTCCTTTTATTGTAATGTTAGGAGAGAGCCCAAAGTCAATGTCAATCAGGTTGGCAATAGCATCAATTTTCTTTAGCTTGATGTTAAAATCTGCTTCGTAATTTTTAGGTGACGTTCCCTTTAGCAAATAATAATCAACAATTGCCCTCTTATCGTTTTTAATGTTCAGACCTATTTCATGTATGAGTGTATTTATATTTTTAGTAATGTCTGTAAAGAGAAAATCGCCTTTTACTTCAGCATCAACGTAGGTAGTGTTTAATGCAATAGCCCTGTTTTTCCCATCTCGCTCTGATACAACGGAGACATCTTTTAATTTGAGTTCCTCTTCATCATATCGGATGGTGAAATCTTTAAGGTTGGCAGTTCCGATAATACTATCAAGCTCAAGTCCTTTAATGTTTATGTCAACATTGCTTTGAAGAAATATTTTTTTTGACGTGAGGTTCAGGTTATTTAGAAACGCAGTATCTAAAGACGCCTGAATTTTAACAATGTTTCTTTGCTGCCGCAGATCGATTGATCCTTTTGCTTTAAATTCAAGGTTGGGATCATTGATGCTAAAGGCACCATTAAAAAACTCAGAGGCAAAGCGTGCGTTGGTGGTGATGTTTGTATAGTTATAGCCATTGATGCCAATGGAACTTACTTTTCCATTCAAAATAAAATCGGCGTTTGATGATTTCAGACCTGAACCTTTTATACTGCCATCCATATTCAGTGTCTGATACATGGCAGTGTCATTAAGATATTCTCCAAGTTTGAAATCTTTCAACGCCAATCTACCGCTGTATACAGACTCATCGAAATTACCTTCTTTGATTTTTAAATTGATATCAGATTTAATTCGTCCGAGTTTGCTGGTAATATCTCCGTTGGCAACAAAGTCATTTGGATAACCAATGAATTGTCCGTGAAGACCAACTTTTCCTAAAGGTTTTAGTTGATCGTTCGTTATATCGTTGAGTAAAAATGCTATATCAGGAAAGGCAAGCGTGGAGTTTTTTAAGTTGAGATTTATAAAGGTTTCGTCGAGATCAGGAAGTCCGTCCATCTCCAGTGATCCATACAAAGAAGTATTTCCAATTTTAAAATCCATGTTGGAATACTTGAATTTATTTACTCTGCCGTTAATTTCTCCGTTGAGTGTTACCACCTGGCGGAGTGGTTCTACACCTGGAGCAAACACGGCCAGATCTTTTGGTTCTACCAGGCAATCTTTAAGCTTGGCTTTAATGTTTACCTTATTGAAGAAATCGCCCATGTCACCCATGTCTTTGTATGAAAAGATCACGGTATCTTTCACTACACTTTTTCCGGCATGCAAGTCAAGATTGGTAAACTCCATGCTGGTCTGGCATATTCTGAAAAAAGTAGTAAGCTGTTCAACGCCAAATTGTGTTGCACGATCTTTTACCTGAAGTGATGTTACGTTGAATTCAGTTGTATCGCCCAGGATAGAAAAACTTTCAAGGTCACCTTCATCAACATCAAGAGCAAAATGGTAGTAGTCGAATCCTTCTCTGATGCTGTCTTCCGCTGCATCAATATATATGAATGAGCTTTTCTTTACAGTAGCTTCTCCGATATTAATACGGGTCGACTTACCTGTTGATGTTGTATCGGCCGATGCATACGCTTCCGCTATGCGATCAATAAAAACATTGATGTTCAGGTAGCGTGAAGTGTCAGAGGCATTGACATCGGTAAGCAGCACCTGGGCGCCTTCAACATAAAGACCGTCGATGTCAACATTGTTTTCATTAAATAACTGGGCGAGCTTAAAATTGATCAGGATTTCTTTAGCTCCGATCATTTTATTGCTATCCGGATCATAAATATTCAGGTCATTAATTTCGAGTCGATCAAACCAAAGCATCCGAAAACTCTTGATAGAAGATTTAAAACCTGTGATGTCTGTGAGCGATTTGAGATATTTTCCAATCAGGTAATTCTGAACGGGCGGCATTTGAAGAACAAGGAAGGAGGAGACTATTAAAAACAGAATGGCCGTGAGGGTGTAGGCCAATATTTTTCGAATTCTATTTTTAATACCTTGCAGGTTCATTAGTTAAAAACATGCGTCCAGTCATTCTTGCCATCGAGTCTTCATGCGACGAAACATCAGCCTCTGTTATACGAAACGGCAAGGTACTTAATAATATTATTGCCTCACAGGCAGTTCACCGGAAATATGGTGGCGTTGTCCCCGAGCTGGCGTCGCGCGCGCATCAGCAAAATATTGTTGCTGTGGTGCAGGAAGCTATGCAAGGTGCAGGTGTCAGCAATAGCAATTTAGATGCCATTGCTTTTACACGTGGCCCAGGGCTGATGGGTTCTTTGCTGGTAGGTGTTTCTTTTGCTAAAGGTATGGCGATGGCATTGAACATTCCCATGATTGAAGTGAATCACATGCAGGCTCACGTGCTGGCACACTTTATTGATGAACCTCGTCCGTCGTTTCCATTTTTATGCCTCACGGTGAGCGGTGGTCATACCCAGATCATTGAAGTGACTGATCACCTGACCATGAAGGTGTTAGGTCAGACTCAAGACGATGCTGTAGGTGAAGCATTTGACAAAGCTGCCAAGATTATGGGGCTTCCATATCCCGGAGGCCCGTTGATTGATAAGTATGCCGAGCAGGGAGATCCTAAGCGATTTAAGTTTTCGGATACCGTTATGCCTAGCCTGGATTTTTCATTTAGTGGCATTAAAACGTCCTTCCTCTATTTTTTAAGAGATGAGAAGAAAAAGAATCCTAATTTTATTGAAGAGAACCTGTACGACATTTGCGCGAGTATACAGGCACAGTTGGTGAAGATGCTGATCACGCGTGTCGAGAAAGCCAGTAAGCAAACAGGTATAAAGCAGGTAGCAATTGCTGGCGGTGTCTCAGCCAACTCAGGTCTCAGGAAGAAACTTTTGGAAACAGGAGATCGTTTAGGGTGGCAGGTTTTTATTCCGGCATTTGAATATTGTACTGACAATGCAGGCATGATAGCCATGGCAGCACATTATAAGTTTTTAAAAGGCGAATTTTGTGTACTTGATGTAGCACCACTGGCCCGCATGCCACTATGAAGAAAAATGTTGTAAAACCTGGCGATCGTAAGAAGATTGTAAAAAAAGTACAGCCCGAAGATCTGGCTACCTTTCAGGGCACCGTTGTTCATCCTGTGTACGCTACGTTCTCGCTAGCGCGCGATGTTGAATGGACCACGCGTCAATTTATTATTGACATGTGTGATGATACGGAAGAAGGCATTGGAACGTTTTTGAGTATAGACCACCGATCGCCGGCATTGCTTGATGACGAAGTGGTTATCACAGCCTGGGTTGACCAGTTAAATGATAACGAGCTGATTTGTTTTTTCGAAGTGAAAGTAGACGACAGGTTAGTGGCCATTGGCAGAACAGGGCAGAAGATATTGAAGAAAGAAAAAATTGATTTGATTTTTAAAAAGCATGAGCAGTAAGCAGCGTTTTTCGAACGACATCAACATCAGGAACCGACAAGCGGGATTTGAATATGAATTGCTTGATAAGTATGTAGCAGGCATGGTGTTAATGGGCACAGAGATAAAATCTATACGCGAAGGGAAAGTGAATCTGCAAGACGGATACTGCTACTTAAACAACAACGAGCTCTTTGTTAAAGGCATTAACATTACACCCTATGCACAGGGTACGCACTACAACCATGAAGCTACACGTGAGCGTAAGTTATTACTAAAGCGCTCTGAGTTAAAAAAACTGGAAAGCAGAGTAACCGAAAAAGGACTTACCTTAGTACCTACAAGATTGTTTATTAATGATCGTGGATTGGCTAAGCTTGAAATAGCTATTGGTAAAGGAAAGAAGCTTCACGACAAACGAGAAAATATAAAAGAGAGAGAAGCTAAGCGAGATCTTAATCGCATGAAAATTTAATTGTAATTTTAGAAGCTTAAGTAGCCTTGCATTTTGAATTCTGATTTGAACAACCCCGAATATGGCATTTGCCGATTAAGTCTCGTACCTGTACGAAAAGATCCGAATCATCCTTCGGAACAAGTCACGCAGCTTTTATTTGGCGACCACTACCAGGTGCTCGAGAAAAGTAAAGATGGTAAGTGGTTAAAAATTCTTATAGACTTTGATCAATACACAGGCTGGATTGATGAAAAACAATATCACGCTATATCAGCTGAATATTTTAATTATCTGAATCAGGCCGAGTTTAAAATTACAACAGATATCACCACAAGCATTTTGTATAATAAGAGTCCGCAGATTATACTCATGGGCAGTGTTATACCTATTTCAAGTTCTGAACTGTTTAAGATGGAGGAACAATTTGCTTTTAACGGCGAAGCAAAGAACCTGGGACAGAAACGTGAATTTGAATTCCTGAAAGTGCTGGCGCAGAAATATCTCAATACACCTTATCAGTGGGGAGGCAAAAGTCCTTTTGGTATAGATTGTTCAGGCTTTACGCAAATGGTTTTTAAAATCTGCGGTTATAAATTATTGCGCGATGCGTGGCAACAGGCAACGCAAGGTAAGGCCATTCAATTTAGCGAAGCGTTACCCGGCGACCTGGCTTTCTTTAAGAACAATGAAGACAAAATTGTACACGTCGGAATTTTACTCGATGCAAATCGCATCATTCATGTTTCTGGCAGAGTGCGCATTGATCATTTTAATGAAGAAGGCATCCTAAATCTGGAAACAAAAATCTATACTCACCAGTTATCGCACGTTAGAAGATTGCTGCCGGATGTCGTTTAGTTAAACGTTAGTAGACAATACAATTAACGTTTAACTATTTTAAAATAATCATAACCCTTTGGCAATAACAGGAATATGAAATTCTTGTTTTAGCGTTTCAGTTTTATTGTATTGTTGAGTGCAGCTTGCAAGTGCAAGTAGAATCAAAACTATTCTTGTGTTGTTTATTTTAACTTCGTGAAGTTTTCTAAATAGGAGAGCCGCTGGTTTAAACAAAACTAACGACTCCTCATTTATTTTATTCTACTGGCCTTATAACTAATAAACCAGATATAGAAGTAACCGTTACTTAGTTTAATGTAAGTGCTCTCACCAAGGTTGCTATTATGAAAAGGGGAACCAAGATCACCAACGCTGCCAGTAATAAATTCAAAATGGATTTTCCGATTGAAAATTTTTGAACTTCAGATACTCCTACAATACAAAATATAATCGTTAAAATCTCAGAAATAAGCCTGATACCAGTTGATCCATATATGAAAATGTTTGAGGCTAAGCTTCCATTGATGAAATGTTTGTATGGAACAAACAACTCATGCCCATAAAATATAATTTGAGGAATGAAAAGAATTAAGCCTCCAACTGAGGGTACCATGGCATACGCTAACAT
>DATCRE010000717.1:0-2961 GCA_036569145.1 Cyclobacteriaceae bacterium | reverse complement strand
TCTCAAGATTCTGGCAGGCGATGTTGATCCTAATTCCGGTTCGGTTGTAATTGATCCGGGAAAACGCATGGCCGTTCTTCGTCAGAATCATTATGAGTTTGATGAAGAAACTGTATTGGATACTGTGATGATGGGTTTTGGCAAACTCTGGAAAATCATGAAAGAGAAAGATGCCATTTATGAGAAGCCTGATTTCTCTGAGCAAGATGGTATTCGCGCTTCTGAACTGGAAGCTGAATTTGCTGAGATGAATGGCTGGAATGCCACCTCTGATGCCGCGGCATTATTGAGCGGTCTTGATATTGAAGAATCTGAACATTATAAACTTGTTAAAGAACTTAACGGTAGTCAAAAGGTAAGAGTATTATTGGCACAAGCCATTTTCGGTAACCCTGATATCCTTATTCTTGATGAGCCTACTAACGACTTGGACATTCATACGATCACCTGGCTGGAAGATTTTCTTCTTGAGTTTAAGAATACCGTAATTGTTGTATCGCACGATCGTCACTTTTTAGATACTGTTTGTACACACATTGTCGATATAGATTTTAAAGCTGTTAACTTATTTACTGGTAATTATTCATTCTGGTATCAGTCAAGTCAGTTGGCATTAAGTCAGCGTTCATCAGCTAACAAGAAAGCTGAAGAGAAGAAAAAAGAACTCCAGGAATTCATTGCGCGCTTTAGTGCCAACGCATCTAAATCAAGACAAGCTACCAGCCGACGCAAGTTGCTGGAGAAAATATCTGTTGATGATATTCAACCTTCATCACGACGTTACCCTGCTATTATCTTCCAGCAGAAACGTGCGGCCGGAGACCAGATATTACAAGTTGAAAACTTATCAGCTTCTGTTGAAGGAAAAACGTTATTCAAGAACCTTGATTTCTTTGTTAACAAGGGTGATAAAATTGCTGTTCTCAGCAAAGATAGTCTTGCCATCACAACGCTCTTCCAGGTTTTAATGGAAGAAGCGAAAGCTGATTCTGGTGAATATAAATTTGGTCAGACTATTACAAAAGCATACTTGCCTTCTAACAATGAGAAATTTTTTCAGTCAGATGACAACCTGGTTGACTGGCTTCGTCAGTTCTCTGATGAAGAAAATAAAGATGAAGTTTACATTCGCGGTTTCCTCGGCAAAATGCTCTTCTCTGGTGAAGAAGTGTTCAAAAAATGTTCGGTCCTTTCCGGAGGAGAAAAAGTTCGTTGCATGGTATCTCGCATGATGCTGGCAGGCGCTAACCTTCTCATTCTTGATGAACCAACCAACCACCTTGACCTTGAATCTATCCAGGCGTTCAACAACGGCTTGAAAGATTTCCCTGGCACGGTGATCTTCACATCACACGATCACGAGTTTACACAAACTGTAGCTAACCGTATTATCGAAATTACACCAAACGGCTTCATCGATAAGCTAATGACATACGATGAGTATATCAGCAGCGAAAAAGTAAGCGAGCAGAAGGAAGCGCTTTATGCGTAGATTAGTTATCAGTCTATAGTCTATAGTCCATAGACCATGGACTATAGACTGATAACAATTAACTGACTACTGCCTCCTCCATGAAATACAGTCTCCTCGGCAAATCTGATCTTCTGGTAAGCGAAATTGGTTTTGGCTGCATGTCACTTCATGGCGACAACGATGCTAACGTTACGCTTCTCCAACATGCGCTTGATCATGGCATTAACTTCTTTGACACCGCTGATGTTTATGATAATGGCAAGAATGAAATTATAGTAGGCAAGGCATTTAAAAACACACGCGATAAAGTAATCATTGCAACAAAGGTCGGCAATCAATTAAAGGCAAGCGGCCAGGGCTTCGATTGGAATCCATCTCAAAAGCACATACTTGAATCGGTTGATAAAAGTTTATCGAGATTACAGACAGATTATATCGATCTGTATCAACTGCATGGCGGCACTATAGATGATCCTCTTGATGAAGTTATTGAGACCTTCGAGCTTCTGAAGCAGCAAGGCAAAATCAGGCATTATGGAATCTCTTCCATTCGACCTAATGTAATCCGGGAATATGTAGATGGCTCCAACATAGTAAGTGTCATGATGCAATACAGTCTGCTTGACAGACGTCCTGAAGAAAGTTGCCTGGATTTACTCCATCAAAATTCCATTGGCGTTATTGTTAGAGGAGCGCTGGCAAAAGGATTACTGGTCGACAAGGAGCCCACATCTTTTCTCGATCATTCACCTGACGAGATTCACAAACTACAGACCATCATAAAACAATTCTCAACTGCAGGGCGACTTACTTCTGATACTCCCATTCAATACGTATTAAGTCATCCAACAGTATCAACAGTTATTATAGGCATTCGAACGCCTGAGCAGTTAGAGGCTGCATGTCATGCCACTGGTTCAACACTCAGCAAATCAGAAATTGATCAACTACGCAACAGCGTAAAGCAAAACTATTACGACCAGCATAGGTAGTTATCGGTTAATTAGTCATTAGTTAATTAGTCATTGGTAAATTAGTCGGTAGTCATTGGAATTAGTTGTGGCTTCAATCCAATAACTAATGACTAAGAAACTAATATCACCTAATGACTAATGACCCATTTAATCCATCTAAATCGTTTGAAATACCTAAATACCCCCTATAAAAGATCAAGATACCCCCTGATTTGAAATCGCGCTAAACTTATGTTTACTCTATCGGGTCAAAAAATTCCGATAAACGAGTGTGATGAAAAGAGGTACTATCTCAATAATAACCATGTTTCTATTTGGATTTGGAATCATCCAAATCAATGCACAGACCACCAGCGCAAGTAATAACCTGGTGGCTCAACCTATTCCGGATAGAACAGTCTCGTTCAACATTTCGGGCACTGGTGTTTCCAAGCCGATTACGTGGGGATTAGACTTAGCCTGGCTCAGTGAAACAAACATCCGGCGTGGAATCGCTTTTATGGGATCTGAGCG
>DATCRE010000716.1:0-2837 GCA_036569145.1 Cyclobacteriaceae bacterium | reverse complement strand
AAAGTATAAGTTCCTTACGTATGGTGATGCTATGTTGATTATCTAATAAGCAGACAAAAAAGTATTTTTAATGAAAAGCTTCAGTAAACTGAAGCTTTTCTATTTTTATAATGGTTCATCTATGAAAGAATACGCCATCATCGTTGCTGGAGGTAAGGGCACTCGCATTAAAAGCAAACTACCCAAACAGTTTTTAGAACTCATGGGCTTACCTATTCTGATGCATACACTTAACGCCTTCTATAAATATTCTGATAGAATAAACATTATACTTGTACTGCCTCATGATGATATAGCAACGTGGGAAGTTCTGTGTAAAAAACATAACTACCACAAGCCTTATATTCTCCAACATGGAGGAGACTCACGCTTTCAATCTGTAAAAAATGGATTGGATAAAATTGACGGTAACGGCTTGGTGGCTATCCATGATGGTGTTAGACCTTTGGTAAGTGAAGATATTATTGGAGCTTCATTCAGACTTGCTGCCGTTCATAAATCTGCTGTTGCTGCTGTTCGATTAAAAGAATCTATTCGTATGACTGATCAGGACAATACAAAGGCAATGGATCGATCACTCTTTCGGCTCATTCAAACACCACAAACATTTGATATCACGTTAATAAAAGAAGCGTACCGCTTAAAAGAAGAAGCAAGTCTGACGGATGATGCAAGTGTTGCTGAACGCGCAGGCCACACAATCTCTTTGTTTGAAGGCAGCTATGAGAATATAAAAGTTACTACACCTGAAGATCTGATTGTAGCAGAAGCTTTAATGAAGAACAAACTACATTGAAAATAGAGAAGCCGATCTTCAATTGACCGGCTTCTTTCGAGTGAATTATCTGAAGATTACTGCTCTTGTGCTTTCAGTTTAATAATCTCTTTATCGATACGATACAAACCGCCATCTTCTGTTCCTATAAGATCATAGATCTCAATGCAACGACGGGCTTGTTGTTCTTCTTCAAGTTGTTCGTCGAGATACCAGTGTAGGAAGCGTGCAGTCTGGTAGTCTTTAACTTTATGACAATGATCTGAAATACGGTTAAAGCTATGTGTTATAGAAATCTCCTGCTCAAGTGCTTTTACTAAAATATCACGAAGACCTTCAAAACTACGTTCAATCTTTGTCACATCAGGTGATACAGGAAGTCCGCCTGCATCAGTGATGAAATCAAAAAGTTTAAGCATGTGCTCACGTTCTTCGCCAGATTGTTTTTTGAAATAATCGCCGCAGCCATTTAAGCCCTGGGCATAACACCAGCCGGCCATTGATAAATACGTTGAAGAAGAATGTGCCTCCATAGCGATCTGCTCGTTCAACAATTCAAGCACGCTGTCTTGTAAGGAAGTCTTAAGTCTTATTAATGATGTATTCATAATATGTAGTTCGTAAACTATTGCTTATGGAACGAAATTAATAAATACTTTATCAGAATGAAGACCTAAGCTATTACTCAGGTCTAATTTGAATTGAGTCTAAAGATGTTTAGACATTTCTACTCCCTTGCGCAACAGGAGATCTTCAAGCTTGAAAAGAAACATCTGGTTTCCGTAAGCCTCTCTAAGGCGAATGAAATCTGAAAGTCCCAATGTTAAAACCTTTCCACAGCCGGTAAGTGGGATTCTTACAGTATCATAACTGCTATCGGTGTTCATAAGATGTTCTTCAACATCTTTTCCAACCAGGAAACTAATAGTGGTCAAAAATTCGCAGACATTTTGTTCAAAAGACAGGCCATCGACGCAAAGCAGGAATCTTCCCTTTTTTCGATCGAATGATAGCGCTATATCTTTTACCAGTAGTTGCTCCACGTTCTATTTTTGACAGGCAAAGATACCTTATTTAGATCGATTTAAAATAAGAGTTTCCTTAAAAATTCTTAATCTACTCCAGATCAAAAAAATCAAGGTATTTGAAGGTAATTATGTAGCATCTGCTAGTAACAAAAAAGCCAACCTAACAGGGCTGGCTTCAAAGTTCTTATCATCAAATACTAAATTCTAGGCTAGTACTCGTCCTCATTAAAGAAGAAGTCTTCTTTCGTTGGGTAATCGGGCCAAATTTCTTCTATACTTTCATAGGGCTGGCCATCGTCTTCCAGTTCCTGTAAATTCTCTACAACTTCTAAAGGAGCGCCCGACCTGATTGAATAGTCAATCAACTCATCTTTAGTGGCAGGCCATGGTGCATCTTCAAGGTAAGAGGCGAGTTCAAGTGTCCAATACATAGTGTTAGTCCTCCTTTATTTTTTCGCAAAAATAGAATTAATTAAACCATAATCAATAGTTGGGTGTCCATAGTTTAAAAACTATAAAAGTAACCGATTTCTGAAACTGGACTATGGACTAAAAAAACCATATTTGCGGCTGATTCAACAAAAAACGCATGGCCGACGAAAAAATTATTTTCTCCATGGCGGGAGTGAATAAAATTTACCCCCCCACTAAACAAGTTCTGAAGAACATCTACCTCTCCTTTTTCTATGGTGCCAAGATTGGAGTACTTGGATTGAACGGTTCAGGTAAATCTTCCTTATTACGAATCATTGCAGGTATTGATAAAGAGTTTCAGGGCGAGGTTGTATCTGACTTAAGTTTCTCCGTGGGCTTACTTGAGCAGGAGCCTAAACTCGATAAAAATAAAACTGTCAAGGAGATCGTTGAGGAAGGCGTACAGCCTGTAGTAAATCTCCTCAAGGAATTTGAAGCCATTAACGAAAAGTTCGGTGACCCGGCCGTAATGGAAGATCCCGATGCGATGGAGAAGCTTATCAACAAGCAAGGTGAAATTCAGGAGAAGCTTGACGCCATTGATGCCTGGGATCTTGATA
>DATCRE010000715.1:0-3155 GCA_036569145.1 Cyclobacteriaceae bacterium | reverse complement strand
GAGACAGGTTCTTCTCTGCCCACAGTTCGCCAATTCGATCTGCTCCTTGGCAACAACCACTTATTACGCAAGATGGAAAATTAAGTTTCACCAGATCGTTTATTTTTTGTTCAACTGAGTTGTAATCGTGGAAGTTTCGTGAGCCTGCTATTATGAGTTTCATTTTTGCTTTTGTTATATCTGAGGTTTGTAGGTGATGAAGAAGCAAAACTATCCTACATCATGCGGGTTTAATGAATTCAAAGTTGCAGTCGCCTCCTCAAGGGTATTAAATCTGCCAAACCTCTTTAATTTACCTTTAACGCGAGGTCGAACTGCCCATTGACATCTGTCCGAATCCCATGTAATGCCTATTGGTGTATCACGCCAACCAATCCCGCTTCCTTTGGAAGAGTTAATCGAGTGGGATAATATCTGAAGATTAGAGAAGTGATTATTCATTTTGTTGTTATCAATATGGTCAACCACCATTGTGCATCCGTTAGGCTTGTGCCCCATAAATGCCATGGCGACAATCTGATGAACCCCGAATACCCTATTTTTCATGTATACTCTAATGTAGCCCTTTTTGGTTTTAGTCGTTGGTATCCTACGTCCTTTGGAATCCACAACATCACCAAACTCGCTCACAAAGTAGTTTTCATAATCTGGTACTTTTCTCCATTCACACGTTTTACTCATGATAACATTTTTTTAAACTTCCTTTTTAGAGGGTTGAGGTTTTGTAGAGGTGATAAAAAAGATGTAGAAACTCCCCTCCCAGTAGGAGCCTCAACATCTAAACCACCATTTTCTTCCTTCCCGTCGGGATCGGTATGCTTCGGCTGAAGACGAGCAAGATGTAGTACAGACTCATTTTCTTCATTTAAGATCATTTTTTTGTGTTTACCGTGCGCGTACAGATTCATGAAAAGCCGCCCCACTAGGTTTGTCTCTCAATTCCCTTAGCGTCTGATTTAACCCGCCTCCCTTACCTAAAAGACCTGAACTTAATCATCCCTACCAGAGTTACGAAGGATTTCCGCTTGGATATGTTTGTTTCGCTTATTCTCTTACAGTTCCAAAGGGCAGGGTTCGATACCTGCAACTACTATGTCCCGTCATCAGCGGGAGGCAATGTTTACTTCCATCACCTTTGGAAATACTGTAAAAGAACAAATCCTCGCAAGTGCTGTGAAAGGTTGCGAGGATTTTTCGAGTATTACCGTATGACGGCTTAAGAAGATCTTTTGCAATTGCCTTTCACATCAATTGACTGGTAGAGCAAATGTAATACAAACATGTGAATTATGCAAATTTTGATTGAAATTTTGTAACAAAATGCATTAACAGTCTGATTTACTGATGAATAGTTAACGACCTTACTGTACATCCACCAAGTGTTACCACATGTCCCGGATATGATCTCCAAGAAATTACACCTGCGTCATCAAGTTTGAATGAACAAATGGTGTCGTTCGATGTTGTATACACGTACTTTGTCACGCCAGACTGAACGATATTAGCCTCACATCCGTCGTTAAAGTTGATTTCATGGGTTGTTAAGTTCCTGAATCCGATGAAGAATAAAGACTTTTCTGTTGGTGCAGGTTTTTGTTTACTGCATGATGCGCATAGAAGCGCGATTATAAGGATGTTTTTCATGATGTGAAATTAGTTTTTAGTTTCGGCACAACACAATAATTGAAATCGTTATCGATACGATATTCATCGTCCAGATAGCTATGACCAGGATCGTTTCGTTTCTTTGTTTTTTGTCTTTCATACTGTTCAGTTTTAGTATTCTGGTTTAAAGGCTCCAGTGATCCATTCTTGAATGATTTTAACCTCATTATTTTCGTAATCAAAGTCCTCACCTAATGGATAATCATTGAATCCAGGATACCATTTGTTTTCAAGAACGAACTGAGCCGAATTAAATGGATAATTTGCACCTAGGTCATTACTGGAATAATGCCTCTCACCCTTCCATTCTACAACACGATGGATAACAGTCCGGATTCTACAGTTGTACCCTTCTGATAATTTTATTGCCAAACATGGGCTTTCTGTTAGCCACTCTAAACTCTTCAGTTCATCCATGTATGCCTGCCGTTCTTCTTCTGTATCAAACCAAAAGTCGCCGCTTGTTTTTCCGTGAGTCTTCCAATATTCTTCGTTGTAGAAACCACCCCAAGTCAGAAGGTGGTATTCGTATTTCATGTTTTCCATAATTTTCATTTAATCAATTTTAAGCCTCTCTAACGCATTATCTAGCATAAAACCATATCAATATACCACTTAACATGTTCTAGCGCTTTAAATCGCCTGAAAATGGCCTTAAATTGGATTTGGTTATTTGTTTAGTAATTCATTCAGTTCTTCAATCCACTCTTTTGGAATATGCAGGTCTTCTGACATAGCCATGTTGATTGCGGTTATCAAAGCTGTTTTACGGTGCTCTTGTTTGCCTGCGTCAGATAGAAGTTCCTTTAGCTCAGACTCTCGGATTGGGTCGAGCTTGGGGTATTCAAGTTGTTTCATTCTGCATGAATGTTCTTCCGTGAGATCTTTAAGCTTTTGCTTTTCTTCTGATGTAAGATACCGTTTATGTTGTTGCCAAAACTCTTCAGCGTTTTCCTTACTACCTCTGTATGGTTCAAAGCCTACTTGCTTGAGTAGATCTTCATTTGAATCAATCTCGATTGGGTCTAAATTGATTTCTGGGATCTTAGGCATTTTATTCATGTGATTGAATAAGCCACCATAATTAGCCGCAGACCTTAACTCCAGATATTCGTTCAGCCATCCTTCAAAGCCTGATCCTTCGATAGCGTATCTGTACCACTTTTTGTAGGGCTCAATCGCATCATTATTAGACTTTGCGTCAACTAGTTTAACGTCGTTTAATGCTTGGGCCCATGATTTTCTTCTTGGGATGTTGTGTGGGTCATCCTTGTATTCCTTCCGAAAATACTCTTCATCCTTCAATCTCTGTTCCGCAATCAAGTACTGTTTCATTTCTGCGGATCTCTTTTCTAAATCAGCAACTCTGGCACTAAGCCTTTCTGTTTCGGCACCGATTAGAAGTGAAACCCAATCTTTGTCTTTTTGTCTCATTTCATTTTTATTTTAAAGTTTCCTGCTTCTACGTGTGGATTTGGATAAGGTTACAT
>DATCRE010000714.1:0-12557 GCA_036569145.1 Cyclobacteriaceae bacterium | reverse complement strand
TGCTAAAGACGGATTTCCAACATGCAATGTTTGTAATGGTCAATGGTCACAAATGGGTGGTGTGATTAACAAAGCAATTGACGCCATAAAAAATGTTTCAGCAGTATCGGATGTAAAAACTAAAATCATTCTTCATGTTGCAGATCCTAAAAATGTAACGTGGTGGTTTGATAACATCACAACAAAAGGAGGTGTATCAAATTTTGATATTGTTGGATTTTCATATTACCCAATCTGGCACACCACGATTGCTATTGACGATATCTCTACGAATGTCGCCACGTTTAAATCAAAGTATAGTAAAGACGTGATGATAATGGAAACAGCTTTTCCATGGACTCCTGATGGAGATGATTCTTACAGCAACCAGTTTGGAGGAACAACACCTTTTCCAAGTTATCCCTTCACACAACAAGGTCAATTGAACCTGATGAAAAAGCTTGTGCAGGAAATGAAAGATGGTGGAGGCATTGGTGTCATTGTATGGGAACCCGATTGGATAACATCAAGTATGAAAGACTCCTGGGGAACCGGATCATCATTTGAGAATTGTGCCTTTTTCGATTTTGAAGGCAATACAGTATTAGGTATTGACTTCGCTAAATAGTTTTATTCACGCATTTATTTTTTGCTGGCATTATGTTACAATTACTTTATAAAGGAAGAACTCCTTCATGTCTTTTTATTACGTTTATTTTTATTCTGACAAGCATATTATTCATTCAACCATTGTCAGCGCAGAAGGCTACACAAAAAAAAGTAGCTGATGTCTATGTTGATAAGAATGGTATTATGCATTGGGGCGACACGCACGAAGAGGTTCATGCTTTTGGAGAGAATTACACAGTGCCTTTTGCTTATGCTTATCGTGCAGCAAAAGAATTAAATATCAACATTGAAAAAGCTATCGATGATGATGTCTACCATTTTGCACGATTGGGTTTTGATGCATTCAGGGTTCACGTGTGGGATTGTGAGATCAGCGACACACTTGGAAATTTATTGAGCAACGAACATCTCAGGCTTTTTGATTACACCATCATGAAATTGAAAGAGCGCGGTATTAAATTCATTATAACACCAATAGCGTATTGGGGAAATGGTTATCCGATGCCCGATGAAAAGACACCAGGCTTTTCCAGGAAATATGGCAAGGATGCATGTCTTGTAAATCCCGAGGTGATTAAAGCTCAGGAAAATTATTTGCGCCAGTTTGTAAGTCATGTTAACCAATATACAGGCATTGCTTATAAAGATGAGCATGACGTTGTTGCATTTGAAGTTTGCAATGAACCTCACCACACAGAAGCTCCTGAAAAAGTAACAGGCTTTATTAACAGGATGGTGAAATCAATCCGTGATGCAGGCTGTAAGAAACCAGTTCTTTACAACATAAGCCACAAAGTTCATTTGGCAGATGCTTATTTTAAATCCAATATACAAGGCGGAACATTTCAATGGTATCCAACAGGATTAGGTTTTGGAGAAGAGCTTACCGGAAACATATTACCTAACGTTGACAAGTATTCAATTCCGTTTGCCAAAAATGCGGGCTTTCAAAAAATAGCAAAAGTTGTTTATGAGTTTGATGCAGCAGATGTAGGCCGATCTTATATCTATCCTGCCATGGCACGAAGTTTCAGAACTGCAGGCATTCAGGTCGCAACACACTTTGCGTATGATCCAACATTTACGGCGTATGCCAATACAGAATACGGTACGCATTATATGAATCTCCCTTATGCACCACAGAAGGCACTGAGTCTAAAGATAGCTTCAGAAGTATTTCATACCATGCCATTGTATAAAGACTATGGACAGTATCCAGCCAATACTTCATTCGACGATTTCAGGATTAGTTATAAAGATGATCTTGCCGAATTAGTATCAGAGAAGAAATTCTTTTATACAAACAATACATCATCAACGCTACCAGCTTCTGAAAAACTTGAGCAGATAGCTGGCACTGGTAATTCTTCTATTGTAAAGTACGAAGGTACCGGAGCATATTTTCTTGATCGTCTTGAGTCGGGAGTATGGCGTCTTGAAGTAATGCCTGATGCTATCTGGGTTAACGATCCGTATTCGAAGACAAGTTTAAAGAAAGAAGTTTCTGTTATTAACTGGAGAAGCTGGCCAATGACTATTACACTTCCAGATCTTGGTGAAGGCTTTTTAATCACACCGTTAAATGATGGCAATACTACAGTACCAACTGTTAATGATAAAACATTCTCCGTTACTCCAGGCACTTATCTGGTTGTTAAAAGAGGAACAGAAAAAAAACAAACACAAGATCCTTACAATAATATTAACATAAAAGAATTTTCAGCACCGTTAACAACACTGAAAAAAACGTATGTGTTGCATCATCCATTACGTGAACTTGCGGAGGGAGCAAACCATATCATCACAGCAATAATTGCTACTGTAAACAAACCGGAACAAGTTGAATTAATTCTTTATGGAAGAGGATGGAAGCCTCATGTTATATCGATGAATCATAAAACAGGCTATGTCTACGAAGCTGAATTGCCAACAGATGTAATTAAAGAAGGACTGCTTCGGTATTTTATTACCGTAAAGGAGAAAGACAATGTTCATACGTATCCTTCAGGTGTTGATGGTAAGCCTGGTGATTGGGATTTTACAAGTAACGAAGCGTATGAAATTCGTGTGCTGTCAAAAAACTCTCCTGTTTATCTTTTCGACGTTGCACAAAATGCTCAAGGTATTATGCGTAACTGGATACCTGCATCCATGATTGTGCCGATGGCAGATCCTTCAAAACAGCAACTCGATTTACCGTTAGATAAACTTTATGAAGCGGATGTTGAAAATCATAATGCCTTAGCAATTCATGATTATACGCTTCGATATTCTTTCGGTCACAAACTTGATGGAAGATTATCGGATATGCTTAACGCAAAAAAAATTGTCTTCAAAGGCAGATCACTTCGCGGCAAGCCTGAAAAGATTCAGGTAGCGTTGGTTATGCGTAATGGTACTGCGTTTGGCAGTGAGATAATGATTGATTCTGTTCTGCATGATTACGTGATAGCCTTAACAAATCTTAAACGAGTACCATTGGTTACGCTGCCCAGACCGTATCCTTCATTCTTACCATACTATTTTAAAAATGACCAGGTAACAGATGCGTTGGATCTTCGCGATGTTGAAGGAATCCAAATCTCAGTAGGACCAGGTCTTGAGAAAGATGAGCTATATCAACCACATCATATTGGTATAGAGTCTGTTCGATTAGAGTAGTAAATTCATAGAGTTATAACACGGAGGTACACAGAGGATGCACTGAGTTTCACGGAGAATATTTTTTTACAATTCAATGTGATTATTATTGGCTGAAGTTACTTCTTTGAAGCATTGGATTGAATCAGATCCATTAAGCGCTTGTCAAATAAAATAGATTTTGATTCAAGCGCTTTAACTTTCTTCATCGCTTCATGTTTGGGATTGATCAGATAATTATATGAATCGGAAATTAATGCCGAAGGTACTTTCATGAGTAGATGTTTTCCTTTAGCTATAAAATCATTGCCCAGGGTTCTGGTGCTATCCTGATTCATGTACCAATTCTTTGGTAATGTTGGTGAAGCTATTGTAGCATCGTCAGGCACTTCAATGGGAGTCATTACATAATCTTTGCTGATATCTTCCAGCGGAATGCGGAGAGCAATTTCAAGAGCGGCCAGCACATTGTTCTCAGCTGTGTATACTAAATATGTGCCTGCACTATTCCACCGTCCACCAAACATAAACGCGCCTTGCCCTGATAAATCTTTAGCCCATTTTTTCAGCGAGCAGCGATAAACGATCATGCCAGAACACCGTGTTCAATTCTGCCTAATACTTTGAGAATTTCATCGATGCCACGACGTGTTTGTACCAGGTCAATAGGTTTTACACCCACTAGGTCAAGTGATGGTCTGTTAAGCCAGTCATTGAATTTATCTAGCGAATTAAAAAGCTCTTTTCCTTTTGCATAAAGTTCAGCCAGGTGAATAAGGCGATCAGAAATATACAGGCGTAACCGTTCTTTAGGCTTGTAGTTAGCCAGTGTTCTTTTGGTTACATCCAGGTAGGAGAAGAGCCTTTGCTCATCGAGATTACTTTTTTCCATGAAAAAGATAAGCGCCTGCTTGGGCAAGCCTGTCTCTGCCAGATCAGCCAGGTCTTTAGGTTTGCCAAGTATCTTTTGGCCTCCCAGAAGTGCAGTAATTTGTGCGTCGCTCATAACATGGAAAATTTTCTACAAATATAACGAAAATTTTCCGAGATAGGTTTTATAGGTTCAAGGTTCAAAGTTCCAGGTTGCTTGCGTCAGCCAACCTGGAACTTTGAACCTTGAACTAATGAAGCCCTTTCCTCATGTATTTCTTGCAAATAGGACATGCTTCTTTAACGTGTCCTCTCGCCATGCAATACTCACGGCCGTAGTAAATAATCTGAAGATGAGCTTTATTCCATTTGCTTTCGGGAATAAGACGTTTCAGATCCTTCTCAGTTTGTTCAACACTTTTTCCGGTTGATAATCCCCACCGGTAAGCTAATCGATGAATATGCGTGTCAACAGGGAAGGCAGGTATTCCAAACCACTGCGTCATGACTACCGAAGCAGTTTTATGTCCCACAGAAGGAAGCTCTTCAAGTGCTTCGAAAGTATTGGGCACTTCACCATTATATTTCTCAACCAATATTTTTGAAAGCCCGGCAATGCCTTTTGATTTCATGGGCGATAAACCACACGGCTTTATAATCTCTCGAATCTCATCTACACTTAGCTTCATCATATCATACGGATTATCAGCCAGCTTAAAGAGTGCTGGTGTTGTTTTATTAACACGTTCATCCGTGCATTGTGCTGACAGCAAAACAGAAATCAATAAAGTATAAGCATCTTTATGTTTTAATGGTACATCAGGCTTGGGATAAAGCTTATCGAGTATGTTAAGTATGTCTGTTACTTTTTCTTTTTTAGTCACGACTTTTTATTGATTACAAGTTTAAAGGTTCAAAGTTCCAAGTTAGTTGAGAACCTTGAACCTGCAACTTTGAACCCTTGAACTGAATTTATTCATATATCAGATACTTCAACCTCATCGCCTTGTATTCATCCAGCTTAGGTTTCCAGGTAGCTTTTATCTGCTCTTCGCTAAGTCCATCTTTTATCTGTTGTTTCAACGTGGCGGTTCCGGCAAGTCTGTCGAAAGAGGCGGTGAAGAATTTTTCTTTATCAGGATAGAGCTTGTAAAAATCTAGCAGGTATTTCAGATCTACTTTGGGTGCTACAGCTACGTTGCGTAAATCAATTCCATAGCAGAGTTTGTTTTCGTGCAGCGGATTGTTGGCCATCCCTTTTATAGTAACGGGAGTGAATGTAAATGTAAAGTTTTTTAATTCCGGATTGCCGAGCACCAGGAATGGTGTTTGTGTACCTCGCCCAAGACTGATCACGGTTCCCTCAAAAAGACAAATGGATGGGTACAATCGTATAGCCTGGTCGTTAGGTAAATTTGGTGAAGGTCTCACAGGTAGTGAATAGGCATCAGCATGTTTCCAGTTTGCTACTTTAATAATTTCCAGGTCACATTTTTTATTGCCTTCAAGCCAACCTTCGCCATTAATCATCTGCGCGAGTTCACCAACCGTTAAACCATGTACGATGGGAATGGGATGCATGCCGACGAATGATTTGAACTCAGGCTCGCGCACGGGACCGTCAACATAACTTCCATTGGGATTAGGACGATCAAGTATGATTAATTTCTTTCCGTTTTCGGCACAGACTTCCATGATGTAATGCATCGTGCTGATGTAAGTGTAGAAGCGCGCACCAACATCCTGAATATCGAAAATCATAATGTCGATGGTTTTCAATTGTTGAGGTGAAGGCTTGCGTCCTTTTCCATACAGTGATGCTACCGCTATTCCTGTTTTTCTGTCAATGCTGTCGCTCACATGTTCTCCATCGGCAGCATCTCCACGGAAACCATGTTCAGGAGCAAAAATGGTTTGAACCTGAATGCCGCGACTTTTTAATGTATCGGCTAGATGAGTTTTGCCAATAAGCGATGTATTATTAACTACCAGTCCAACGCGCTGACCTTTCAGTTTTGGAAGAAGAAGATTTAATTGCGCTGCTCCTACCAAAACATTGCTGTCGGATTTCCTGGCAGGAACATCTTGCACCACAGCTTTTGATGATGTGCTTTGCATCAATGTAGTGTTGCTGCTGCATTGTATGGCTGTTATTGCTATGGCTGCCAATATTATTTTTTTCATAAATATTCTGTTTACAACGTTTCTGTCAACAATTGCCTTGCCATAACGGATGAACTAAATCTGTTATGTATTGATTGTAGGCCAATGTTATCTTATTTTGCATCCTGTCACGTGTTGAAACGCTAAATATAAATTGAATCTCTCGTATTTTATATCAAAAAGAATAAGCCAGGAACAACGCGATGGCTTTTCATCTACCATTCATAAAATTGCTATTGCCAGCATTGCCGTTGGGTTGGCAGCAACCATCGTTGCCTTCCTCATAATGGAAGGCTTTCAGGAAACTATACAAAATAAAATCTATGCTTTTACCGGCCACCTGGTGATAACAAAATTCACCATGAACAATTCGCCCGAAGAGGTTCCTGTGAATTACATGATAGATCCTTATCTGAATCCACAGAAATACCCATTGATACGGCATCTTCAGGAGTATGCGCACAAGGCAGGTTTGATTAAGACAAAGGACGAAGTATTCGGTGTTGTATTGAAGGGCGTTGGAAAGAGCTTTGATCAACAGGGATTCAGCAGTAGCTTGATAGAAGGCAGGTTTCTTGATTTTCCTGATTCTGCCTATGCCAATGAGGTAGTGTTAAGTAAAATTATATCGAAGAAAGTAGGGGCGAAGGTTGGTGATAATATCATTGTGCATTTTTTTCAAAATCCACCACGCTTTCGCAAACTTAAAGTAGTTGGTATTTATGAAACCAACATGTCGGAGTATTTTGATGGTAAAGTTATTATTACCGATCTACGACTCATTCAAAAGCTTAATGACTGGAATGATAGTATTGCCGGCGGTCTTGAAGTGTTTGTGAAAGATCCCAGCCACATTGATGACGCCGGCTATCAACTAGGTGAGCCCATGGATTATGATCTGGATATTGAACGCGTGAGCGATCGCTATTATAATCTCTTCGATTGGCTTCGTCTGCTGAGTCGCCAGGTAAATATTCTGCTGGTCATTATTCTGATTGTGGTGTGTGTTAATATGATTTCCATTGTGCTCATCCTGGTGATGGAGCGTACGCAAATGATTGGCATGCTTAAAGCGATGGGAGGTAAAAATAGGTTGATCAGGTCTGTGTTTATTTATCAAGGCATTAATCTGATTACCAAAGGCCTTCTCTATGGTAATGCACTTGCTTTGTCATTATGTTTTCTTCAGGATCGTTTTAGATTCATCAAACTCAATCCTCATGATTATTATATGGATGCTGTGCCTATCAGCTGGCATTGGGAGATTGTGTTGCTCCTAAACCTGTTAATGTTTGTAGTGGTCACGTTAGTATTGCTTATTCCCACGATGGTTATTTCAAGAATAAATCCTATCAGGGCTATACGGTTTGATTAGTTAATCATTAATGAAAACCAAACACCTTGATTATTTCTTCCTCTTTATAACTTTATCCAGCGTGCTCTTACCCATTCTTCCTTTTTGAATATCAAAATCAAATACGTAGGCAACGGTAAGGCTTATTGTTTTGATATTGGTCTTTAATGTATCATCATAGCCTAAAATGTTTATATAGGAATATCCCTGGTTAGCATTTGTTGTTACCAATCCCGTTCCTTTTTTGCCCAGGTAAGTATGGCCTGAAATATATCGAAGCTCAACAGTTACATGTTGCTTGCTGGTGATGGGAAGTCTGCATCCAACACCTATGCCTAAACCGAATAACCATCGGTTGGCATGCATATAATTCATATAGCGAAAATCCTGTATGGAGTCATTGCTAAACTTAACAGTGTAATTATAACCTGGGCCTTCTACTTTAATGTTGCCATGAGCATTCATAATATAATTTATTTCAGGGCCGACATTGAAAAACCACTCTGCAGGAATATTTTCTTTAAGATGAAAGGAGAAAGACTTACGTAAATACATTGATAGATCTACCATATTGTACGTAGTGGTATTAGTCCATGTATTCTCGTTAGAAAGAATCTTTCTTCCTTTTTTTGAATACCCGCCTTCTGCCAGGAAAGAGACGCTTTTATTGACTGGAAAGATAATAAAGGCACCTGCAGAATATCCTGTTTTCAGTCGTGTTGAAAAATTTGATTTATCACCTTTTTCTCCAAAGTGTGCCCAATTGATAGAACCCCCACCTTTTAGGCCCAGGGAAAATTTTTGTGCATAAATCTCCTCATTTGCACCAACTAGTATGATTGAGCAACAAATCAATAAAATGTTACATTGAGATTTAGTTTTCCACATCGAATCTGTTTGTAGTGTCTTAGTTAAATGTTAATTTATAAATTAATAAGATTAAAGATGTATTTAAAGATATTCTTTATTGTAATCTTTACTCCAACGGATATTTAAATGTTTTTTAGAAGTTTAATTTTTCTTTTATTATGCATTGCATTTGAGCCCATCATGGCTCAGGACATTTCAAATTTTACACAATTTTTCTTTAATCCGTATAGTATTAATCCATCTTATGCAGGCATTGATGGAAGACCATCCGCTACACTTTCATACCGCAGGCAATGGGCTACCATTGAAGGAGGACCAACCGTTGCAAATTTTAGCTTTCATATGCCAACAACCAAACATTTATCATTCGGATGTAATGTTTTACAAGATTCAAGAGGTATATTGAGTAACACAGGGTTGTTGTTAACTTTAGGATATGGTGTACAATTGACACAATCATCGTATTTGCGCTTTGGCGTTTCTGCTGGTGTAGCTTTTAATAGAATCGACATAAGTAAGCTTGCAGGTATGAACGATAATGCTCTTTCTAAAATAGCCAGTAGCGACAGTTACCTTTTAGGCAATGCCGGATTGTCTTTTCATGCAAAATCATTTCACGCTGGTGTTTCACTTCCATTATTATTGAAACCTGCCTATGTGAGCCAGGATGCATTTTCTGTCACCCAGGTTAATCCGTTGCAATCTCTTATTATACATGCCAGTAACAGGTTCTATTTTCAAGCCAATAAATATGTATTTGAACCTTATTTGTTATACCGTATCAATCAGGGTTTGCCCAGTCAATTTGAGCTAGCGACTGTTCTGCATTTAAATCATGTTGTATACGTCGGTGCATCGTATAAACAGGATTTTGGAATCTCTGCATTGGGTGGAATCAAGATTAATAATGTTTTCGTAATCGGTGCGTCATACGGACTTAAAACAACAGGTGCAAATGAATTAAATAGTCCTACTTACGAAGTTCATTTAGGATATTTATTTGGGAAACATAAGAAGGAAAACTACATGTATTCTTTTGTTGATACGCACATTGAAAAAGTGAAAAAGGGGCAAGGTAAGTCAGCCAGCGAACAACTGGCAGAGAAGCACCACCAGGAAGAGCTGCAGCGTAAAAAGAATGAACATCAGGCGTTGCTGGATAAGCAAGCGAAAGAAAAAGAACTGCAGAAACAGAAAGATGAAAAACAACTTGCGCAAGATAAAGCGCCAGCAGTTGATGTTGCAACCAAAACCAATGTCAAGCCAGAGACAATTACAAACAACAAGACAACACCCCAAACTAATGCTAAACCACCTGTAGTTACAGATAATAATAAGACTACTGTGAAAACAGATACTAAAACTACAGCAAAAACTGATGTGAAGGATGATAAGCAGGTTGCTATTGCAAAGAAAGAACCTGAAAAAATAAATGCAGTTGAAAAACCAAAATTACCAGAAACTAAGCCTGATACTACGGTGATTAAACACAAGCCAAGATTTAACCACGAGGATATAGGTTTTGCATTTTTAAATGCAACGAATTCAGAACACACACCTGAAGACGAGCAGGAACGGATTTCACGTCTTACACTTCATGCCGATAATCCAACAGAACAACATAACGAAACGAACCATCCTAATGCAGAGCGACATGAAATTGTTAAAAAGGGAACGCATGAGAAAGAATTGCAAGTATCGGACTATGTTATCGGGGGTGTTTTTAAAGCGGAAGAGCATGCTAAACACTTCGCTGACGGACTTAAAAAATTAGGCTTTAAGGCAGGATATGGGCATCTCACGGAAAAAGCGGTTTGGTATGTTTACGTATTCAAAACCGATGATATTAATAAAGCGAGAGACGAACGTAATTCATTGCGCAAAACAAAAATATTGAGGGATGCATGGCTTTTAACGGTTCAGGATTAACATGCGCACTATATTTAAAAATATAACTTTTCTCTTCGCACTACTATTACACGGTAGTATAGCAATCTATGCGCAGGTACCCCAGATCCAGAAAGTTGAGCTTATAAACACTTATCCTGGCAATCGTGTATTGATTTCGGGATCTGGTTTTACAAGCACATCTGCACAATTGCAAGTTTGGTTTGGTTCAGTAAAAGGTACGATTGCTACATCATCTGATTATGCCATTGAAGTTGATGTTCCTGCCCAGGCAAAACTAGCAGAAGTTGAAGTTATAAATCTCACATCACATCTTTCAGCAAAATCACGACTAAAGTTTATGCCTTCCTTTGGAGGAGAACCTTTTGATGGAACCAAATTTACAGCACCATTATCATTTACTTCTACACAAGAACTCTGGGATCTTTTTGCGTGCGATTTAAATAATGATTCCAAGCCAGACATCATCAGCACTAAATTCAATAGTCCGGCAACAGATTTAATGATTTTACAAAATACCAGCACGCCAGGTACACTGGCTTTTACAAAACTTGATAAAACAAATCTGCCTGTTCTGGATTTAACCTTTCCTGCTGATAATGTTATTTGTGATGATCTTCAGGGTGATGGTAAACCTGATCTTATTGTAACACGAAGTGGCTCACCTCGCAATAGTATTCATATTCTTGTTAATACCAGCAGTGGTACGATTAGTTTTGCTGCACCCGTAACATTAAGTCTTGATGTGGGTCATCTGGCCACCCGCTTATCCATAAAAGATTTGAATAGTGATGGCAAACCTGATATTGTTGTAACAAACTCATTCGATAACACACTTTATATTTTTCAAAACCAAAGTGCAGGTGGTGTGTTGTCCTTTAATGCAACGCCTATTAAAATTACAGTAACAGGAGCTACCAATACATATTCAGTAGATGTTCAGGATCTTGATAATGATGGTTTGCCTGATATTATTGTGAATCAATTTCAGACCAACGATATTTTTATATTGAAGAATAGCAGTGCAGGTGCAATCAATTTTCCCAGCGTCCAGAAAATATCCATCACAGGTACGTTAAACAGATTTACAACGGCAGATTTTAATAATGATAATTTACCTGACCTTGTTGTTACAAATACATTGGGTAATCAAATTATAGTTCTGTTTAATAAATCAACTTCCTCGGCTTTTTCATTCCCTTCATCTTCTACAATCAATACTTCTAATGGTCCGTGGGGTGTAGACGTTAGCGATGTAGATGGCGATGGTGATGCAGATATTGTGGTGGCCAATCGCAATAGCCAACTGTTGAATGTTTTTTTACACAACGGAAATTTTTCAGTGCCAGCTTTTTTTAGAACAGATATTACTACTGTAAAGCCTTCGCGAAATGTTTTGGCAACCGATCTGGATGGAGACGCTAAACCTGATTTTGCATTTACTTCTTTTAATTCTTCAACAAATTCATACTCGCTGGATATCCTTCGAAATAAAAATTGTCATCAGCCAAAAATATTAAATCAAACACCATTAGTAATCTGTGCAGGGCAGACAATACGCCTGAAGGAAATACCAGCATTAAATGTCTCCTTCACATGGAAAGATGGCAGCACCGTTCTGGCAGGTACAAATTCTTATTTGGATATTACAACGCCTGGTAACTATACGGTGACAGCTACAGGCGAAAGCGGTGCCTGTATATTAACCTCTCAAACAGTTACAGTTACTAACGATCCGGGAGCGCCTCCGGCAGATCCAAGTATCACCACTAACAGTCCTTTATGCTCAGGTTCTAATCTAACCTTGTCAACACCAGCAGTGTCAGGAGCCGTTTATTCATGGCATGGACCAAATAATTATTCTTCAGCCCAACAAAATCCTGTAATAAATAATGTTGCTATAAGTGACGCAGGTCTGTATACACTTCAGGTCTCCGTTGGAGCGTGCTCAAGCAACATCAAATCAACACGTGTAGATATCGTTGATCTGGGCGAAATCTCTGTAATGTCAACAGTACCTTCTAACCAGATTTGCCAGGGTAATAGTTTGGTTCTTTCTATCTCCAGCGATCCTAACTACACCTATAAATGGATAAAAAATGGAAGTTACATTGCCGGTCAAATAACCAATTCACTAACCGTT
>DATCRE010000713.1:0-5963 GCA_036569145.1 Cyclobacteriaceae bacterium | reverse complement strand
TTGTTAGTATGTTACTACAATGGAATACATTAGTCAGTCCAACAACGTTGTTTGTTGAGATGATTCGTGTTGACCAGTTCTCGACATTTCTCAAGTTAGTAGTTGAAGTAAGTACCATTGCTGTTGTGCTTTTAACATGGCACAGAAAATTACAGACTAAGCTTTCAGAATATTATGCTTTAGTGTTAGCTGTTGTTTTAGGGGCACATCTGTTGGTGATGAGTATAAACTTTATCATGGTCTTTCTTTCTCTTGAAGTCATTTCAATCAGCTCTTATATACTGGCAGGTTTTTCATTTAACAAAAAAGCATCCGAAGCGAGCCTTAAATATTTTCTTTTTGGCTCAGTAGCATCAGCCATTATGCTGTATGGACTTTCAATTTTATTTGGATTAACAGGCTCGCTTGATTTTACATCGGCTTCGTTCATTACTCAGCTTGGAGAAAAGAGTTCGCCATTGATGTTTACTGCACTACTTTTATCATTGGCTGGATTTCTTTACAAAATAGCGGCAGCTCCTATGCATATTTGGTCGCCTGATATTTATGAAGCAGCACCAATGCCGGTTGTTGCTTTTTTTTCCATTGTGCCCAAGCTGGCGGGCTTCGGTATCCTGGCTAAATTTTTATTGGCAATAAATGGTACGGGCAAGTCTGCTTATGACTGGCAATTGATTATAAGCGCTATTGCTATACTAACTATTACTATCGGAAACTTCTCTGCCTTGGCACAAAAAAATGCCAAGCGCATGATGGCGTATTCTTCCATAGCACAATCCGGATTTCTTTTGGTGGGGCTTGCTGCTGTATTGCCATCTGGTATTCATTTCATGTTATTTTATGCAGTAGTATATGCATTGGGTAATATTGTTGTGTTCCTGTTTTTGCAATACTTTGAATCGAACAACATTCACACGATTGCGGAATTCAAAGGCATTGGTAAGTCCATGATATGGCCTTCTGTTTTATTATTCATAGCATTGATTTCACTCACGGGCTTACCACCGACATCAGGGTTTAGCGCTAAGCTTTTTATTTTTTCTTCGCTTTGGGAAGCCTATTCAATTTCAGGGAAACCTGTTTTGCTGGCGCTGTTTGTTTTCGGATTACTTAATACAGTGGTTTCGCTCTTTTATTACTTACGAATACCGTATTATGCTTTCTTAAAAGATACCGAAAGGACTTTTAAACAGCATAATCTTACATTCGAAAATCTTTTTGGCTTCATTTTGGTTTTAGCCATATTGATTTTGTTCTTCCTGCCCGGAATGTTGATGGGATGGATTAATAAAATTACCTTTGTGCTTTGATGGTCAGTAAACACAGACAGGCAAGGGTTACTATTAACGGCTAACGGAAAAAAACATGAGCGACCAGATTCTCCATGAGTGCGGCATTGCCCTCATTCGACTGCGAAAACCACTCTCGTATTACATCGAAAAATATGGCCCAACCTTCGCCATGAACAAGATGTACATTCTGATGGAAAAACAACACAATCGTGGTCAGGATGGGGCAGGGATTGCCAATATCAAGATTGACGTAAAACCTGGTCATCGCTACATCAGTCGTTATCGCTCCATCAAACCTCAGCCCGTTGCCCACCTCTTCAAAAAAATCGGTAAAAAATATAAGCGTGCTCTTAAAGAGGGCAAAGAAAAATTCAGAAACGAGACTTGGCTCAAAGAGAATGTAGCTTTCTCTGGCGAGCTTTGGCTTGGTCACTTGCGTTATGGTACGCACGGTGTAAACAGCATTGAAAGCGTACATCCTTTTTTACGCCAGAACAACTGGCGCAGTCGTAACCTTGTTATGGCTGGTAACTTTAACATGACCAATGTTGAAGAGCTTTTTGATATTCTTGTTGAACTTGGTCAGCACCCCAAAGAGAAAGTAGATACCGTTACGGTAATGGAAAAGATTGGTCACTTCCTCGATGAAGAAGTGCAATTGCTTTTCGAAAAATATAAAGACAAGTTTAATAACCTTGAAGTGTCAGAGATCATCGAGAATGAATTGAATGTTCAGCGTATGTTGCGACGGGCATGCAAGGATTTTGATGGCGGATACACGATGGCTGGTATGACGGGTTCTGGTTCAGCCTTCGTAGTGCGTGACCCTTCAGGAATTCGTCCGGCTTATTATTATGCAGATGATGAGGTAGTAGTAGTAGCATCAGAGAAGCCTGCTATTAAAACAGCTTTCAACATTGACTATAACCAGATAGAAGAAATCAAGCCAGGCCACGCCTTGGTGATTGACAAAAGTGGTGAATATTCAGAGCACCAGATACTGGCCCCGTTAGAAAAGAAATCATGTAGTTTTGAACGCATTTATTTTTCACGCGGTAATGATCCTGATATTTATAAAGAGCGCAAACAGCTTGGTCGACTGCTTGTACCACAAGTGTTGAAAGCAATCAACTTCGATCTTAAGAACACCGTATTCTCTTACATTCCAAATACAGCTGAAACAGCATTCTATGGAATGATGGCAGGTATTGAAGATTATCTCATCAGCAAGCAGAAAGAAATTATTGTTGACGGCAAACCATCCGTTGATACATTCGATGACATCTTATCATTCCGTCCGAGAATTGAGAAGATCGTTATAAAAGATGTGAAGCTGCGTACATTCATTACGGATGATGAGCATCGTGATGAAATGGTGTCACATGTTTATGATACTACGTATGAAGTAATCAGGAAAGGAATCGATACACTTGTTGTTATTGATGACTCTATTGTTCGTGGTACTACATTAGAGAAAAGTATTTTGAAGATGCTTGATCGTCTTCATCCCAAGAAAGTTGTTATTGTTTCTTCAGCGCCACAAATTCGCTTCCCGGATTGTTATGGTATTGACATGAGTCGCATGAGCGACTTCGTGGCATTCCGTGCTATGATTGGATTATTGAAAGATCACGGCAAAGACTATTTACTGGGTGAAGTGTATGAAAGATGTCAACGTGCAGGTCTTGAAGAGAATCCAAAAAATTATGTGAAAGAACTCTATGCACAGTTTACAGATGAAGAAATCTCTGATAAGATTGCCGACATCGTAAGACCTGATGATATGAGAGCTGAAGTGCAGGTTGTTTTTCAAACTGTTGAGAATTTACACAAAGCCATCCCTCATCATTTAGGCGACTGGTATTTTACCGGCGACTTCCCAACGCCTGGCGGTATGAAGGTGGCAAACCGTTCCTATGTTAATTATATGGAAGGCAAGCTGGTAAGAGCTTATTAAAGATTTACGATTTACGATTTTATAAGGGAGACCTTTCCAATTAAGTGGAAAGGTCTTTTTGTTTTCAACTTAGTTGAAATAACTTGCTTCTATGATAGCTGTCATACAACGCGTAACAACTGCTTCGGTTGAAATAGATCAGAAGATTAAAGCAAGCATTGACAAGGGTTTGCTCATCTTGCTTGGCATAGAAGATGCCGATGGTGAAGAAGATATGGAATGGCTCAGCAATAAGATTGTAAACCTTCGTATCTTCAATGATGCTGAGGGCGTAATGAATGTAAGTCTTAAAGATGATGGAGGTGATATTATACTGGTGAGCCAGTTTACATTGCACGCCAGCACAAAGAAAGGAAACAGACCATCATATCTAAAGGCTTCAAAACCTGAGATTGCTATACCCATTTACGAACGTTTTATTGTTGTGTTAGAAAATGCGTTGGGTAAGTCTATTCAAACCGGTTCATTTGGTGCAGATATGAAAGTTAGTTTGCTCAATGATGGTCCTGTTACTATTGTTGTTGATACAAAAAACAGAAACTAAAATATTCTATTATGATGAAGAAGGTGTTGTTCATATTCATGCAGATTTTAATTCAATGCTGTATCGCCACACATATTTCAGCGCAGTATCAATATGGATTGAAGCCTGTTACGTTAGAAGGTTACAAGCAAAGTGTTAAGAGCAGTCCCAATAAAGAACTTATCGATCTTGAAAAATTTATACCCGGTATCGTACTTGACATCCGTTATGCAACCACCAACAACTTCACGAAAGAAAAGATTTATACTTCAGCCAGAGCATTTGCACGCAAGCCTGTGGCTGAAGCTATAAGAAAAGCCCAGGCTGAATTACAATTAAAAGGTCTTGGTATAAAAATATTCGATGCTTACCGTCCGTATAAAGCAACGGTAAAATTCTATGAAGTATATCACGACACAACGTATGTTGCATCACCATACAGAGGGTCGCGTCATAACAGAGGTTGTGCTATAGACATGACAATCATTAATCTGAATACTGGCGAAGAACTGAAGATGCCAACAGGTTATGACTCTTTTCAAAAAGCTGCGTGGCCCACATCGCCTGTAACAGATCCTGTAATAAAAAGAAATCGTGATCTTATTATTTCAACGATGGAGCGTTATGGCTTTAAGGTGAACAGCTCGGAGTGGTGGCATTATGATTTCATCGGTTGGAAGAACTACGAAGTATTGGATATTGATTTTGAAGAACTCGAAAAATAATTACCATGACGATTCAGGAAGCTCAGCAACAAGTTGATCAGTGGATTAAGACAACAGGTGTTCGCTATTTTAATGAACTTACTAACACAGCTATATTGACAGAAGAAGTTGGTGAAGTAGCACGCATCATGGCTCGTCGTTATGGTGAGCAATCAGAAAAAGAATCAGATAAGAATAAAGATCTTGGCGATGAATTAGCCGATGTGCTTTGGGTGTTGATATGTCTTGCCAATCAAACAGGTGTAGATCTTACAGAAGCCTTTCAAAAGAATATGGAGAAGAAAACCACTCGTGATAAAGACAGGCATCACAATAACGAGAAGCTGAAATAAAACAGGTCTTTACAAATGGTGTGTATTCTCTCCGGCTTACACACAATTAGTTTGCGCTTATAGATCTATCATTTGCGTTTTATGCACCCATGTGGTGCATATTTTTTAGTAGCTTTATAAGACCTATAACTTTTTTGTAATGGCCGAGAATCAACGTTACCTCGCACTGGATGTCTTTCGTGGCATGACCATTTGCTTTATGATCATTGTTAATTCAGCCGGTGACTGGAGTCATGTGTATGGCCCATTGTTGCATGCAAGCTGGCATGGATTTACTCCAACCGATTTGGTGTTTCCTTCATTTCTATTCGCTGTTGGAAACGCCATGGCCTTTGTTATGCATAAGTATGAAGTAAAAGGCAGCTCTGTTTTTTGGACAAAAACACTGAAGCGGACTATAATAATTTTTCTCATAGGCTATCTCATGTACTGGTTTCCATTTTTTCGCGAAGTACAGGGAGGAGGTTATGAGTTCAAACCTATAAGTAGTACACGTGTTCTTGGTGTATTGCAACGTATCGCCTTATGTTATTTGATTGCGTCTGTTATTATTCACTATGGCTCAAAAAGAATAGCCGTCATCTTTAGTGTGCTGGCATTGGTCGGATATTGGATTATTATGAAAGTATATGGCGATCCTAACGATCCGTTCAGCCTGGCAGGCAATGCAGCATTAAGACTTGATCTTTTTGTTCTTGGTGATAAACATCTCTATCACGGTGAAGGAGTGCCTTTTGATCCGGAAGGAATTCTGAGTACGCTTCCAGCTATTGTTAATGTAATTGTGGGTTATCTCGCTGGTGATTTTATCCGCAAGCATGGTAATAGTTATGAAGTAGTTTCTAAGTTATTAATTACGGGAGCTATCACGATTGTTGTTGCTCTTACATGGAATATGGCTTTCCCAATCAACAAAAAATTATGGACGAGCTCATTTGTATTACTAACTGTAGGTATTGATCTCATCCTGCTTCCTTCGCTGATTTACTTTGTTGAAATTCAGAAATACAAAAACTGGACAAGCTTCTTCACGGTCTTTGGCAAGAATCCGTTGTTTATATATCTCCTGTCTGAATTGTTGCTGATAACACTTTATCTTATCCCGGTGGGTGAATCAAATCTGCAGCATTGGTT
>DATCRE010000712.1:0-10298 GCA_036569145.1 Cyclobacteriaceae bacterium | reverse complement strand
CCAACATATCCGGTTTGGATTCATATCGCGCTTCAGAATCTCTACCATGCAGTTACACAAAATGAAATTGAAATTAGCTCAGGTGATTTATATTTTAAATCTTACGCTTTCCTGCAGCACACAATCTCGTTGTTCTTATTTCCAATTTCGGTAGTGTGCTTGTTTTCTATAGCCAAAAGAATAGTTACTGATAAACGGTTACAAGCCGCAATTCCCTTTGCTTACATTTTGTATCCATCAGTATGTTATTACATAGGCAACCTGGCGAATTATGAAAGCATAGCTTTAAGTTGTGTTATTATAGCCTTTTATTTTCTGTTTAAAGGTTTGTCTGAGAAATTATCAGTTGCGCAAATAGTCTTATGCTCATTTGTTATTGTTATATCAACCTTTATAAGACCACAGTTAAATATTATTTATACCATACTATTGATTTCTTTTGCTGTTGTGGTTTTCCAAAAGAAATATATCAGCTTCAGAAGACAATTTATTTATCAGGTATTATTAGTGGGGCTGTTAATCATTTCATCAAGCGCTTTTGTCTTTATTAAGAATTATCATACCGTGGGGAAATATACATTATCTACTCACGGCGGAATTGCTTTCTTTGAAGGACATAATCCTTATGCCCGGGGTTCATGGTGTGGTGATTGTGACATTAACCCAAAACATTTGCGATATCAATTTGTAAGAAATGAAATACCTGGATTTGATACGCTAAGTGAAATTCAGCGTAGTGAAGCTCTGACAGTTTTAGCAAAGAGTTGGATTTACCAGCACCCTTTTCAGGAAGTGGTATTAACATGTAGAAAGGTAGCCATGTTTTTTCTGCCTTATAATTCTGATTCTGATGTTTTTAATATTTTCAATTTATTAATCCATCTCGGGTTTATATTATTTACCTTGAGACTCTTTTATAAGCTCTTCAAAAGGCAAAAGAATCTTGACAACGAAATACTAATCTTGGGATCTGTTTTAGGACCTGTTATTCTTTCAGATATATTTTTTGTAGGTTATAGGTGGCGTTATTATGCTGAGCCTTTTATGATTTTGGCTTTTTTTATTTTCTGTCAGCAAGTCCTCGATTCGATAAATATGTATAAGAACCAAAAAAGTAGCATCGATGCAGGTATTTGATTTTTTACGCTACTACCTCATATTGATTCTGGCATTATCAGTATTCATTTTTTTTGGATATGGTATTTTAAGAATTTTTCGGATTCATGTTAATTTAAAATCACATTCCTCAATTTTTGCTAGTGGTGTTGTTGGCGCCTTGTTGCTTGTCAGCATTGGCGCTTGCTTTTTTACAGGTTTCAAAACAGTATTTATTGCAGTTCCTGTGATCTTATTGGCTACTGTTTTTAGCCTTGAGAAACATTTTAAGAATTCATTGACGGATTTGGATTCTGCCAAATGGGTAAATATAATTTTTGAATTCTTCATTGTTAGCCTTTTTATATATACGTTCAATTACTATTTACTTTTTTATGATAAAAGTTTATTAGCAACACCACATCCGGATATAATATTTCATTCTAAACTGTCTGTTTATCTACAACGCTTTGGTATAGAAAGCAGTGAATTAGAATACTATTATCAAAATACAATTAAACCGCAGCCCTATCATTATGTTGAGGCCTGGACAACCAGTTTGCTCGATTTTTTCCTTAATCAAAATAATGTTCTCTTATTAAGTCTTGTTGTATTTCCTTGTTTTTTAGTCATTCTTTTTTTTGGCTACTCGGCTATTCTTCATTGCATTACTGGAGACAAGAGCAATTGGTTAAGTAAGTGCTTATGCTTGATAAGTATACCGTTAACAGGTCTGGCATTCAAATTTTATTCGGACATTCCGTTTTTAAGTAGTCTCCCTGTCTTTGCCAGAAACCCAATTAATTATTCAAAGCTTTCAGTGATTTACCTTTCTGTTATTTCAGCGGTACTGTTAGTATTTAAAGGTGCAGAACGAGCAGCATTGCGTTCTCTGTTGATATTACCCATTGTTTTTATTAGTTGTGCACCATCAGTTTTAATGGGCGTGTGTCTTGTCCATCTTTGGAATCTTTTTCAGCATAGAAAAGTATTAACTTTTCTTGAAGAGATTTTTTTTGTTGGAGTGGTATGTGCTGTTATGCTCTGGGTTTATTATCCGAGTAATCATTTAACAAACGAGCAAAACTCTGTCGTGAGAGTTGGAGGAAGTCTTGGTTTTTTTGATTTTCAATATTTTAAAACTTGCATCAACGTCTGCGGAGGAACAACTATTCAATTAATTATTCTTTATCTGCCAATTCTATTGATCGCCTTTTTTGCAAAGGTGTATTTACGTATTTGGAACGAATCATCTTCTCTGATCAAGGTTGGTTTTCTTATTTCAATTTCAGGATTACTTTTTTGGGCCGCTCTTCATCGAATGCCTGATTCAATTCAACTTTTCAGCAACTTTTCAATCTGTTTTTTCAATATCCTTTCATTCATCATAATTATATATGCATACAAACATTATAACAGCGATGTAAAGAAATTATTGTTGTCCTTTTTCGTTGGTGTTGTAATACTTTTATCAATCGTAAATACCGTTAGCGAAATGAGAACAGAGGAAACTCCATTGCAGGTTTCACAACAAAATGATTTTTATAAAAAACTGCGAGCTCATTTTACGGTTGATAATCCGATAGGTGTCTACATTCGAAATAAAGATGAGTACACTTCAGTATTTGTGAAGAACTCAAACTTTGCAACGTTGGCCAACTTCTTACTTTTATTAGATGACCGTTGCCATCAGATTTCAATCTCCGTTTTTGATATAAAATTAGATGAATCGTCTCCATTATTTCAGTATGAAAGTTCAGTGGTAAAAACCTCGACCTTTCATAGGTATGTTATGGAGCAAAAAAGGGCAAAGAGTTTTATAAGCATTGAACAAAGTCAGCTCGATTTTATAAACACACTACATGTACAATATTTAGTAGCATCGGATCGCGCTAACGTTCCTCAGCTGATTTTAAACAGCGTGAAGGAAGAGTTCGTAGAACCAGTTACGAAAGTGAGAATTTTATTATTAAAGTGAGTATATTGGTAATGAGCTTAAAATTCAACAGAATTTCTTGAGAAAATCTTTTTTTATAATAATCGGATTTCTTTTGGTATCCATCCAGGTACGGTCTCAGTGTCCGGCTATGAGTTTTTCCATGCCTGCTTCCAGCTGTAAAGACCAAGGCGTTTCGATTACTAACACTACCTCATCCTCCTCATTTGAATGGGATTTTTGTGATGGTAGTATTCTAAAAACACCTACTAATTCATCATCAACTATTTCTAAAGCATCTGCAGCATTCGACATGAAGGTTGTGATTGAGAATGGTAATTACTATGTGTTTTTTGTGAATTTCTCCGATGGAAAAGTTATAAAACTTAGTTATGGATCATCCTTTTATAATATACCAACAACAACTGATCTTGGTAATTTTGGAGTAATAAGTCAACCGCTGGGTATAGGATTTTGGCAGGAGAATAGTAAGTGGTATGCTCTTGTTTCAACTAATCCTGGAAATCTATATTTATTGAAATTCGGTTCGTCCATACAGAATACTCCGACTGCTTCTGAAATTTTGGGGGTATCAGGGCTAGGCAATCATCGGCAAATTAAAATCGTAGAAGAGAGTAGTCAGGTTATCGCGTTAATTGCAGGTGGTGGAACGAATAAAATTTCTATGCTTAATTTTGGTTCGAGCATAGAAAACTCTCCTTCTGAAACTCAAATCGATATTCCGAATTCATCCTTTTTAATGGGCGTTGATTTTATCAGATACTGCGGAAACTCCTACGTTGTAATGAGTGGCTATAATAGTGGGTTACATCTTTTAAATTTTGGAAGCAGCTTATTAAATACTCCAACAATCACACAATGTTCTTCTGTTTCGTCTCTGATGGGTTTAACGATTTTAAAATCGAAAGGTAACTTTTATGTTATGACAGCAAGCCAATCCCAGGGCGTTATGCGATTTGATTTTGGAACAGACATTACTAACGCAACCCCAACAGCTGTTGTCCTGGGAAAATTTAGCTCCATAAGTTTCGCTATTGGCTTCAGTGTTGTAAAGTCTGAATCTAAGTATTTTGCCTTAGGTATAAACAATGATAATAACGTCCTAACAATTCTGGATTTTCCGAAAGACTGCAGCTTTACAAGCTCATTTCAGAATGTGACAAGTCCTGCAGGTATTAGTTATAGCACTCCTGCTACGTATACCGTTACCCTGACGATCAAGGGTACAAATGGTGAGGAAAATGTTCTTTCCAAGAATATAGTGATTCAGAATCTTTCGGCACCCACACTTCAGGTTACGCATGATAACTCTTGTGTTTCAAGTGTTGTCACATTTACGGGAACTGAGCAATCGGGATTGTCTCTATCCAATGTTACATGGGATTTTGGCGATGGAGCAACAGGCACAGGGCAAGGAGCCACTCATTCATATAGCAGCACAGGATCATTTAACGTAACTCTTCAGGCAGATGCATCTAATGGTTGTTCAAATTCAGTGACGCAGGGTGTTTCAATATTTAATCCATCAACACCAAACTTCGACTTGCCATCAGCCAGTACAATATGTTCCAATCAATTGTATACGATGAAAAATACCTCTGTATCTGATGTTGGCTCAACTCCATCGTTTCAATGGAAAGTTAATGGAACAAATGTTTCAACAGCCACAGATCTTTCATACACCTTTACCAATACAAACAGTCAGGATATAACGCTCGTTGCTACTATACCAGGATGTCCTGCGCAAATCACAAAAACAATTTCCACATTATCTGCCGGTCCCCTTGTTGATTTTTCAACGACGGGAGTTTGTGTTAGTGATACTTACCAATTTACTAATTTAACAACGGGTAGCCCTGATTCTTATTCGTGGGATTTTGGTGATGGTCAACTATCAAATACTACTAATCCCCAACATGTATTTGCAAGTTCGGGCACATACCAGATTTCACTTACAGCATCTACCAGCTCTGGTTGTAATAACTCAACTTCAAAGAGTGTTACTGTTTATTCAGTACCGGCAACTGACTTTTCACTTTCTTTACCTCCCTTTTCCTGCACTGGCAATCCATCACAATTTAATGATCTAACACCTAATCCCGTTGATAGCAACCTGGCATCGTGGGCATGGAGTTTTGATGACCCGGGCAGTGGTTTAAATTCTTCTACGGTAAGAAATGCACAACATACGTATAGCACAGCCGGAGATTATAATGTATCGCTAACAGCAAAGACCAATTACGGTTGCCAGGCAACCATTGTAAAGAAAGTAACTATTTCACAATCTCCAGTGGCAGCATTCAGTAATACACCTGCATGTCAGAATCAGGGAGTAACTTTTAGTGATGAATCTCCAAATGCACAGTCATGGTTTTGGCAAATTGAGAATACAACGTATAGTGTAAAAAATCCTATCCACGTTTTTGCATCTTCCGGTAATTATGCTGTTAATCTTACGGTGACGTCAACTAATAATTGTATTGCATTTTTGACTAAGTCTGTTACTGTTCCTAAAGTTTTAGTACCTGATTTTTCTTTTCAAAAAAACTGCGCTAATCAAAATACGGAGTTTGTAGATTTAACAGATGGCACCGTTGATCCGGTAACTGCACAACAATGGACATTTGGAACATTGGGTACTGCATCAGGATCTCCGACAACATTTACGTTCCCATCTGCTGGTAATGTCAGCACAACGATGGAAGTAACTGCACAATCAGGGTGTAAATATTCCATTACCAAAAGTGTGTCAATTGAAGTCGCTCCCACAGCTTCATTCACTGCCACCCCCGAAGCAGGTGTTCCACCTCTTGACGTTACTTTTTCAAATACTTCAAGCAATGCAATATCATATTTGTGGGCGTTTAATGACAGCAACAATACAACGTCAACAGATGTATCACCTTCGTTTACCTTTAATGATACCGGAGATCATGTGGTTGACTTGACAGCCTATAATAGTTTAGGTTGTTCTGATACATTCAGTAAAATCATAAGAGCTATGCTTCCTGTTTATGATATCTCACTTATCGGTTTCAACATTATTAAAAACGATGACGGCACGCTGAAAATGATTGCTGCCTTACGAAATGAAGGGAATGTTTCCGTAACTAATATGACATTAGATCTTAGTATTTCAGGAATAACGACAGTCCGTGAACCGGTTACAGAATCAATCAGTCCTCAAACGTCGGCCAATCATATTTTGAGTTATGAGATCTCCGATCCTTCACAACTTAAATTTCTGTGTGCGACAATTATTCTTGCTAATGACGTATCAACAGATAATAATGAGCGCTGTGTTACGCTTGATAAACCATATTTTTTATATGATCCTTATCCCAACCCCGCATCAGATGAATTAACTATTAGTTGGATAGCCAATTCAACGGAGTCGCTTTCCATCTCCATGATTGATGCCATGAGTAATCAGGTTATGCATACATCTCTTTCATCTGTGCAAGGACTGAATTCTGTAAAAATGCAAACGGATAATCTTGCAGCAGGAATTTATGTTTTGATTTTGAAATATGGTTCCTATAACGAAATCAAGCGAATTTCTATTGAGCATTAAGCCTTCGTATTTAAAGTGTCTCCTAAATAGCCCTTAACAAGACTGATGACCGATTCACCTTTAAACTATTTATATCAAGATTTTACCATTTTCTAATTAAATCTTAACAGTTGTTAGTCGTGGAAAATGATTTTTACCTATTTTTACCAAATAAAATTTGGTATAACCCCTCACGCTAATTATGAAAAGCAGCATTAAATTGGACAGTATCGATAAAAAGATTCTGGAAATACTTCAGGCAAATTCTAACATCACCAATGCCCAGTTGGCAAAAGAAATAGGTCTTTCGCCTGCCCCTACATTGGAACGTGTAAATAAGCTTGAAACATCTGGTGTTATTAGAAGTTATCACGCCGTTATCGATCCGGCCAGCGTTGGCCTGGGTGTTAGCACGTTTGTGATGGCCTCTCTTAAGGGTCATAATAAAGAGAACATCGAAAAATTTATTGGTGCTATCAAAAAAGTAGATGAAGTTGTTGAATGTCATCACATAACAGGCTCCGGCGATTTTATCTTAAAAATTGTGTGCGCCGACATAACTTCTTATCAACAGCTCATGCTCGACAAAGTTTCAAACATTGATGTCGTAGATAGCCTTCAATCAATGGTTATCTTATCAACTTTCAAGGATTCAAAATCTATTCCTATTCCGGCGTAGTATATGGTAGCTGAAAAAAGCTTGATTCTCGATGCTAATCAGGTAAAGCAAAAGATTCGCAGAATGGCTTATGAAGTTTATGAACATAACTTCAAAGAAAAGACCATCATCATTGCGGGCATTGACGGTCATGGCTATACGCTGGCCAAGTTGCTCAGCAAAGAGATTCAAAGTATTTCTCCGTTAGAAGTGAAACTTGTAAAAGTTAAACTTGATAAGCTGGCACCACAGCAAAGTGAGGTTACAGTAGATTGTGATCTGAAAGAAGTGAAAAAGAAATGTATTGTTTTAGTAGATGATGTGTTGAATACAGGCAGAACTTTTGCCTATGGACTAAAACCATTTCTTGATATTGAAGTTAAGAAGATAGAAACGGCTGTGCTTGTAAACCGAAAGCATACACTGTTTCCTATCTACCCGCAATACACAGGTTACGAGTTAGCCACTACTATAAAAGATCACGTTGAAGTGAACCTCGGCAAGGAAACTGCTGTGTATCTGATCTGATATTATTCAAACAAAGACTAGTTTATATCTGATGTCAATCCATAAACCAGAGCGAAAGAAAATAACAACCCACCAGCTTCAGGAGATGAAGAACCGTGGTGAAAAGATTGCCATGTTAACGGCCTACGACTATAGTATGGCACGCATAATAGATGGAGCCGGTGTAGATATAATTCTTGTTGGCGACTCTGCTTCTAACGTTATGGCTGGGAATGAAACAACGCTGCCTATAACGCTTGATCAAATGATTTATCATGCGGCTTCTGTTGTGAGAGCAGTCAAGCGTGCATTAGTTGTTGTTGATCTTCCCTTTGGTACTTACCAGGGCAATTCAAGTGAAGCACTTCGGTCGTCTATACGCATTATGAAAGAAGCAGGTGCTCATGCTGTAAAGCTTGAAGGAGGCAGTGAAGTGAAAGAATCAATTCAACGAATTCTGACTGCCGGCATACCAGTAATGGGTCACCTTGGATTGACACCACAATCAATTTATAAGTTTGGAACATATACAGTGCGCGCGAAAGAAGAAGCAGAGGCTCAGAAATTAATGGACGATGCAAAACTTTTGGAAGAGTGCGGCTGTTTTGGTCTGGTGTTGGAGAAAATACCAGCCGAATTAGCAGGCAGGGTATCAACTGCTATAAATATACCGGTGATAGGTATCGGTGCTGGACCGGAGGTTGATGGACAAGTACTGGTTATGCAGGATATGTTAGGCATTAGTAAGGAGTTTAAGCCTCGGTTTTTAAGACGATATGCCGATTTACATACTATTATTACTGATGCTGTCAGTCATTATGTAGAGGATATTAAAGCCCGCGACTTCCCTAACCATGATGAGAAATATTAACTTTTTTTTAAAGGGGCCGTATTTGCTGTTATAACTTTTTTTAAGACAATTGTAAGAATTTTAACCGTAGTAGAATGTTGATCCTTCTTTTTATGAAGCGTTCACGTATCAATCGAGGTTAACGCTTTATAAATCATCTAATTATCTATCCGTAAAAATCTGTGAGAAAATTTATTTGCTTTCTGGTAGCCGTAGTGGGAACAGTGTGTGCGTATGGCCAAAATAAAGGAAATTTTTATATGACGTGGGGCTATCACACCGATAGGTACACAAAAAGTACAATTCACATGAAGGGTGATGTTCCGACTGCCCCATACACTTACGATTTTGAATTAGTTAAAGCTAAAGCTCACGATAGGCAGGATATGCATGATCTATTTCAGACTGCGATCAGCATACCTCAATATGTTTTGAACGTTGGATATTTCTTTCCCAACAAACCAAAGTGGGGTATTGAAGTAAGTTGGGACCATTTAAAGTACATTGTAACTGATGGTCAAACATTTCATCTCAAAGGAGATATTGGGGGAAAGTATTACGATACTGATACAACATTTTCTCCTAGTTCAATTCACTTCGAACATACAAATGGAAATAATTACTTAATGGCAAGTGCTGTACGTAAATTTCAGTTTTTTGAAAACACTAAATTTGGAACACATCTGAGCTTGTTAGTAAAGGCAGGTGCTGGCGGATTAATACCAAAAACTGATTCAAAAATATTTGGTTATCATAATGATGGTCCTTTTCGCTTAAGTGGATTTGTTATTGGTGCTAGTACCGCAGTACGCTATTCATTATTTAAATACCTTTTTGTTGAAGGAAGTATCAAAGGTGCTTTTGCAGACTATACCGGTGCAAAAATTTATGAGAAGGGTAGGGCTAAACAGACATTCTTCTCAGTCCAATATATTTACTCTGCCGGAATCAATATTCCTATTTAACAACTTACTGTTGACAAAGCTCCGGACTAGTCGGATCAGTTAGGTTGCCAAACCAAACTACACCATACTCTTTGTAAAGTGAAATGCCAACGGCGTTCCACTCTACCTTTTTCCAGATGCCACTGTTAGTTATCATTTCGTTGTGTGGTGGGCTTAGTTTCCATCCATCTAGTCCATCCTGTGCATTCACGCCACCTGAACTATAATAAGCAATTTCGTAGCCGGGACTTTTATAGTCAGCAATTTCAGTTGGCTTATCCCACATGCACTTGGCTTGTTTGTGATCGGCAGTATAACAACAGGCAGTCCACTTTCCTTTTGCAGACCAACTGTGTGGATTGCATTTGTTATTCTGATCAAACTGATACTCGTTGTTCAAATCACGTGTATGTGTCTGTGCTACTAATGTAAGTTTGGCAGACAACGGAATTGATTTCAGGTTTTTGCTTTTCCGATACTCCATAATCAAGGAGTAAAGTTTCATCTCTTCAGCACTGATACAGACGGAAGGAGTTTGAATTTTCTGTGGTGATCCGGAAAGGAAAACCAAAATAGAAACTAATGAAAAGAGTAGCTTCATAGAGAAATGGTTTATTCATTCCTCTAACGAAATCTACAGTATGAGGTTAATCTAATGGAACATTAACATGTCGTTCGGCATGATAGGAAGAACGGACCAGTGGTCCGGCCTCAACATATTTAAGACCTCGCTT
>DATCRE010000711.1:0-11236 GCA_036569145.1 Cyclobacteriaceae bacterium | reverse complement strand
TGGTAATAATTATCACCAGCCTTAATCCAGCTTTCAGTAGTGTTAAAGAACGTTGATGCCTCTTCAGCAAACCACGCTGCGCTGTCAAATTTGCCAGCTTCAGCATACAGTTTTATTAAAGAGTCGGCAAAGATAGCATTTTTTTTATTCCCTGCACCTCCTAAGTACTTAGCTCTCAAACGGCTTATCTTTTCAATCACTTTCCTGGGGGCCTTCGTATGCATATCGGTCTTTACAGGACTTGATTTTGATGAATCAGGGGCCACCGTAGCTTCATTTTCAACTACCACTTTTGGTAAAAGAAAAATGAGCCAGATCACAACAGCACTGGCAACTACTAGAATTATTCTGGTTTTAAGCATTTGGAATTTTACAGGCTTCGCGCTGAGCATCGAAATCTGCTCAACTTACGGCGGTCTGAGTTATTAGTCTTTTTCGGAAAGCTCTTTTACTTTATCGCTGTTCTTGATCTTGTTGATAAAAATCTTGGCTGGTTTGAAGCTGGGAATAAAGTGTTCGTCGATAACCAAAGCCGTATTTCTGGATATGTTTCGGGCAATTTTCTTCTTTCTCTTTTTATTAATAAAGCTTCCAAACCCACGGATGTAGATGTTCTGTCCGCCAGCCATTGAACCTTTTACAACAGTAAAAAAGGCTTCGACAGATGCTGTTACATCGGCCTTATCAATGCCGGTCTTTTCTGCAATTTCGTTGATGATATCTGCTTTAGTCACAGTATTATATTTTAGATGAATTTTAAAAGGGATGGCAAATTTAATTTGACAACCCAGATTTAAAAATGAATATTGAAAAAATCTGATAATCAAGGGGATGGACAAACGATATTTCTCTGAAAAAGTCGTTGAATGGTATTTACAGCATCAACGCAATTTGCCCTGGCGTGGCAGCAATAACGCTTATTATATATGGCTTTCAGAAATTATTCTTCAGCAAACACGGGTAAATCAGGGGCTTCCATATTACTTACGTTTTGTTGAAACATTTCCTACAGTTAATGATTTGGCAGCAGCACCTGAGCAAAAAGTACTGCGCCTCTGGCAAGGGCTTGGATATTATACGCGTGCTCGTAATCTGCATAAATGCGCCAAAGAAATTGTAAAAAGTTATGACGGCAAATTTCCTGGCTCATTCGAAAAACTCAAGACGCTCCCAGGAATTGGTGATTATACTGCTGCAGCCATTGCATCGATGGCCTTTCAGGAATCTGTTGCTGTTGTGGACGGCAATGTCTTCAGAGTTTTATCAAGAATCTTTGGAATAGACAAACCCATTAACAGCCCTGATGGAAAAAAGCATTTTACAGATCTGGCCAATGAATTAATTGGTAAAGATCGGCCTGATTTACATAATCAAGCTGTGATGGAATTTGGAGCATTGTATTGCACTCCTAAAAGCCCGGCTTGCGACGGTTGCATTTTTGTATCATCCTGTTTTGCTTTTAAAAATGAATTGCAATCTGTTCTTCCTGTTAAGATTAAAAGTAAGGCGGCGAGAAAACGCTATTTCTATTACTTCGCCTTTCAAAAGGGTAATTCTATTCTAATGAAGAAACGCGCACAAAAAGATATCTGGCATGGCTTGTATGATTTTTACCTGGTAGAAAAAGAAAAACCAGGAAAACTTGAATCACTTTTTCTTGACGACAATCTGTTAAAAAAACTTAAAATAAAATCGGATCACATCAACAAAACATCTACAGTGTACAAACATGTACTCAGTCATCAGATTATCCAGGCAAAATTTATTTTGTTGTCGGTTGATAAACCAATTCAGGTAAAAGAAAGTGGCTTAAAATATTTTACCAGGAAACAAATCGCTGAACTTCCCAAACCTGTTTTAATAAGTAGTTTTCTGGAAGATGAGCAACTTTTATAGTTGATGTAAGAATGGTATTTTTGCTTTCCCCGGTTATCATCCGGTTTTCACCTCGTCAATAATAAATACACATATATGTCAGGAGTTAACAAAGTAATTTTAGTAGGTCGTTTGGGCAAAGAGCCTGAAGTTAGAAATTTAGAAAATGGTGCAGCTGTTGCCAACTTTACCATGGCAACATCAGAAGTATATAAAGATCGTGTTACAGGTGAACGTAAAGAAATTACAGATTGGCATAATATTGTTCTCTGGAGAGGTCTCGCAGAAATTACACAAAAATATCTTCACAAAGGAGACATGGTATATATTGAGGGAAAAATGCGCACCCGTTCATGGGAAAAAGATGGCGTTACCCGGTACACCACAGAAGTTATCGCAGATAACATGACCATGCTATCAACGAAGCATGGCGGCGGAAGTGGAGGCTCCGGCGAATATACAGCACCTCAAAACCAGAATAGCGGTAATTTCAATAATCCTCCTGTTGACACCAACAGCCCGGATGATCTTCCGTTTTAACATGTTGTACTAATATTTACTCTGCTTGGACGAGCCTCCTTCGAATACGCTTTTAAACATTCTTCCGGGTGTCGATCTGATTACCGTAGTAAGTTTTATTGTCATTATCATTATGCTTCTGATGTCGGCAGTTATAGCGGCATCAGAAGTTGCATTCTTTTCACTCAAACCACTTGACTTAGAAAAATGTCGCGAAGGTAATGATCCACGTGATAAAGATATTGATGAATTGCTAAGCAAACCCAGAGAGTTATTAGCAACAATACTCATCATGACTAATCTCGTGAATGTTGGCATCGTTACACTCTCTACGTTTGTTATGTGGAGACTCACCGGCACACACAATCCTGAAGAGTTTATTCTTGGTGTTATAACTTTTAGTGTTACATTTTGCATTACATTTTTTGGTGAGATTATTCCTAAAGTATATGCAACCAAAAACAACCTGGCTTTTGCAAGAGCATTGTCATTCCTTTGGAAATATCTTATTGTAATCTGCAAACCCATTTCTTTTTTATTGCTGGCAATGAGTCGTGTCGTTGAAAGACGATTCAAGAAAAAAGGATATGAAACCACCGTTGATGAATTGAATCAGGCGCTGGACATGGCTACTGTTAATGATGATACTTCCGAAGATGAAAAAGAAATTTTAAAAGGCATTGTAAACTTCGGCACCCTAACTGTAAAACAGATTATGAAAGCGCGCCTGGATATTTCTGCTGTCGATTATAAATTGAATTTCATGGCCTTGATGGATCATGTTAACAAGTTCGGCTTCTCCAGAATTCCGGTTTATACTGAATCTCTTGACAAGATTGAAGGTGTTCTCTATATCAAAGATCTGTTGCCATATCTTGACCAATCTGAAAAATTTGAGTGGCAGAAACTCTTGCGTCCAGGCTTCTTTGTACCAGAATCAAAAAAGATTGATTCACTATTGAAAGATTTTCAAGCCAAGCGTATACACATGGCGCTTGTTGTTGATGAGTATGGCGGTACGTCAGGACTCATTACGCTCGAAGATATTATTGAAGAAATTATTGGTGATATAAATGATGAGTTTGATGACGTGGGCATTCCATTTCAAAAAGTAGACGATCATACTTATATTTTTGAAGGAAAAACCTCTCTTCATGATATCTGCAAAGTTCTTGACCTGGAAAGTAATATCTTTGACGAAGTGAAAGGCGACAGTGAATCATTAGGCGGGTTGATACTGGAACTTAACAATGAATTTCCAAATGTAAATGATGAGATTACCTTCGAGCCGTTTACTTTTACAATAGAAAGTGTTGATCGCAAAAGAATAAAGAAAATAAAAGTGCACATTCATGAGCAGGAGAATAGCTAGCATAGCTGGAATTTTTACAACATTGGTTTTATTTGTGCTTACTCTCTCTGGTTGTGAACGAAATTTTTTACCCAAACCTATCGGATACAACAGGCTCATACTTCCTGAAGCTTCTTATCAACCGCTTCCTGATACATTGCCTTTTACATTTGAGTATTCACAAAATGCCAGACTTCTGCGTGATACTTCACAAATCAGTGAACGGTATTGGATTGAGATCTATTACCCTGCACTGAAATCAAACATTCACATCACGTACAAAAAGATAAATCATAACCAGAAACTCTTGAAAGAATATCTGGACGATGCTTATACACTTACTGCTAAACATCAGATCAAAGCTTCTGCCATTGACGAGGTTATTACCAAAACACCTAGCGGCAAGGTTGCCGTTATTGCAGAGCTTGAAGGCGAAGTGCCAAGTCAGTTTCAATTTACAATGACAGATTCTTCCACTAATTTTCTTAGAGGTGCTCTGTATTTCGATACAAAAGTTCAAAACGATTCACTTGCTCCGGCCATTGAATACATGAAGAAAGACATCATGCATTTAATTAATACATTAAACTGGACCCCACGATAATTATTTATGTTGCTGGAATACTATTCGCCTCTTCTGATTCTACAAGGTTTTTGCCTTTATCACGCGTATAAGAACCATGCCGAACAACGTTGGTATTGGTTGATCATGTTTTTACCAGGCATTGGGTGCATTATCTACCTTTATCAAAACTTCTATAGTAGTAGAAACATTAAAAACATTGAGCAAGGTTTGAAACAAGTTGTTAACAGCAACTACAAAATTGAACAACTTGAAAAATCACTTCGGTTTGTAGACAACTACGCCAACAAACTAAATCTTGCTGATGCTTATATGGATCATGGCAGATTTAAAGAAGCCGTAGATTTATATCAAGGTTGTCTGAATAGTTTTATGGCCGATGATATAGATCTTCAATGAAATTACTAAAGGCTCATTTTTATAATCATGATTTTGTGGCCGCCATTCAACTAGGACAGAAGCTTGATAAGGAAAAGAACTTCAAAAATGCCGAAGCCAGAATCTATTATGCCTGGGCTCATCACTATAACAATAATGCGACTGCTGCTGAAGAAATTTTTACAGACTTGAATAAATCGTTCACTAATTACAGACATCGTCTGGAGTATTGCCGGTTTTTGAAGGAAGTTAAGAAGTATGATGAACTAACTGAACTGACTAAAGATATGCTTGAAGAATTCGATCACATGAAAGGCCCTGAGCGAAAACTTCACAGAAGTATTATAAGCGATGTTAAGGACATCGCCAGAACTCCCGCATAATTATAATCTGTTGTCTCAAAGAACTTACGGTCGATCGTTTGAAAAAATAATTATCATTTTTATCCTTTATCACAGCGGGCTTGTCATAACCTTGCATTGAAAGTTTCGTTCGTAGTTATTTTCAGTTTCATTCATGTCATCTTCTCAGAAGTCATCATTCATTACAGGTTTTATCATTTGCTTTGTTGGTGCTGTGTGCTTTTCAACAAAAGCCATCTTTGTTAAACTTGCTTATCGTGATACATCCGTAGATGCTGTTACGCTGTTGGCATTGCGTATGATTTTCTCTCTTCCTTTTTTCATTGTGTCTGCAGGAGTTGCTTCACGCAAAACTGATAATGTTCGTTTCACCATAAAACAATGGTGTGGTGTTGCCAGCATAGGTCTACTGGGTTATTACATTAGCAGCCTGCTTGATTTTTTAGGACTGCAATATGTAACGGCTGGCATCGAGCGTCTGATTCTTTTTATCTATCCAACGTTAGTGTTGTTAATCTCTTCCTTGATTTTCAAAGAAAAAATAAAATCAATACAATGGATTGCTGTTGCAATCACTTATGCAGGGCTTGCACTTGCATTCTTCAGCGAAGTTGATTTCAATCAAACTCAACACACAAATTTCTACCTGGGAGCATTTATGATTTTTGCGTGTGCCATTACGTACGCCATGTACATTGTGGGTAGTGGTCGACTCATTCCGGTTGTAGGCGCTGCTAAATTCAATAGCTATGCCATGACATTTGCTTGCATTGGTGTTCTTGTACATTTTTTAATTTCAGGCAAAGAGTCACTTTTTAATTTACCAACACAGGTATATGTTTATAGCGTGGCTATGGCTATCCTGTCAACAGTTATACCGTCATACCTGGTAACGGAAGGAATAAAAAGAGTGGGCTCAGATAATGCTGCTATCATTGGCAGCGTTGGCCCGGTATCAACAATTATTCAGGCCTATTTCTTTTTACAGGAACCTATATTGGCTTTACAAATTGCTGGTACAATTTTGATTTTAGCTGGTGTATTACTGATTGGCAAAAAGAAACAATGAGTGCCTGATTCATCTCGCTACTTATCTTAAAAACAAAGGAGCTGACTCAAAATCTTTTCGAGTCAGCTCCTTTATATTTTACAGAAATTATTTTTTCAACACTTTCATGTATTTCGATTGTGTTGTGGAGCCGTAGCGACAGAAGTAAATACCTTTCGGCATCTCTGAACTTTCATAATTGAATTGATGTGTTTCTCCCTTATGCACATTTCCTTTAAAGATTGTCTTAACAACATTACCCTGACAATCTAACATATCGATCTTTACATAATCATCACGATCATGCTTTACTTCAATATTAAAGTCATGATCAAACGGATTTGGGTATCCAGAGATAGATAAGCCATGGTGTGGATCTTCTGTGTTGGTCGTATCTGTAGGAATTGGTGTTGGTGTGATATTACCATCAGTAACAGGAGAAATTGGCGTAGAACTGCATGGATCGCCTTTTGAAGGATCTCCACCGCCATCATTATCACGCACGGTACAGCCGTTCGAAATAGTATACGTGCAGGTTTTTACGCATCCGCTTTTTTCGGTTGTCAACGTAAAGGTAGCAGAACCTCCGGCAGCTCCTGCTGTATAAACCACCTTAGACGATGCACCTCCTGAAGTAATAATCCAACTATTGTCTGAACTGCTAACTGTCCATGAATAAGTATTCGCATCAGCAACAGCTGACGATAATGTATTTCCAACGGAGCCGCAGGTAGGTATTGTGGACGGAGCCATTATTGAACATGCCCAGTTCGACGGGTTTGCATCAATGCTAATTTCTTTCGCAGCACTGCAATGATTAACATCAGTGACTGTTACAGTATAAGCGCCAGAATTTATACTTGTTAAATCTTGTGTAGTTGCTCCTGTTGACCACGCATAGGTATATGGCAAGCTGCCACCAGAAACAGCAAGATTAATTGAGAAATTACCTTCTGTTCCACATTGAGAATTACCTGTAGAAGCATTGATTTGTATTGGCGCAGGTTGAGTAAGGGTATAAGCCAACATAACACTACAACCAAATTCATTAGTAATAGTTACGGTATATTTTCCGGCTGATAAGCCCGTTAATGGATTTGTTGTATCACCATTTGACCACTGGTATGTATAGGTTCCGCTTTCAACTGGTGTTATTAAGATTGAACCGGTGCTATCGCCAGAACAAGATGGCTGAACAATTTTTGAAGTAAGCTGGATAGTTTTCCTGGAAACATTGATCGCTGTGCGTAATGTACATCCTGTTGCATTCGTAACGGTTACCCAATAAGTACCAGCTACAAGTCCACTAACATCTTCCGTAGTAGGCCCATGTTGCCAGCTATAAGTGAAGGGAGCTGTTCCGGCTGTAACCGTCAGGTCGATTGCACCAATGGAATCATTAGCACAATTCGTCTGTGTAACTTTATAAGAAACCTGTATAGCACTATTAGCTTTAACATTATAAGAAGCATTAGTCTTGCAGCCATTTGCATCAGTTACTGTAACAGAATACGCACCTGCCGCTACGTTAATCAAGTCTTCTGTAGTTGCTCCATTGCTCCACGAAAAAGTATAAGGAGCCGTTCCACCACTTACACTGAGATTAATACCTCCTGTGGGTTGTCCACAATCCGGATTCTTAATAGCAGACGAAAGATTAATCGTTGTGGTATTGCTTAATACGAAGTAGGCATTTTTCAAACAACCACTGTTACTGTCCATAACTATTAACTTGTAAAATCCAGAGGCCAGGTTAGTAAGGTCTTGAGTAGTTGCGCCATTGCTCCAGGAGTAATTAAAGGAACCGCTGCCCCCTGTAACCGAAATATCAATTGAGCCACTCGCCAAACCAATACAACCCGGGTTGGCAACAACAGAAGTAATGCTGATATCATCAGGCTGTGTAATCTGTTCAGTTAATGTTAATGTATTTCCATCAGCATCTTTTATTGTTACAGAATAAGTACCAGCACTGATATTATATAGGGCCGAATCAGTAGAGCCTGTCGACCATTGATATGTGAAGGGAGCTTTGCCTGATTGAGTGTTTATTATAATTTGTCCATCAGTGTTACCGTAGCACGTAATATTTCGTTTTACTAAAGATGCAAGAAGTGTAGAACATGTCTTTGTGCTGTCACCAGATGTACCACCTCCACCTGTTGATCCACCACCGCCATTATTACCACCTCCACCATTCGGATTGGTAATCTCATAGTTCAAGGTATCATAATCAACGCAGGTTCCTGCTTTATAGGCAACGACACCTAATTTTCCATCACAAGTGCTGCCACCACAAATTGTTACTTTAACCGTGAAACTTAAATTCGAACCCTTACCAAAAGAAGGAATGTTATCGATTTTAAATCCTGTCAACCCTGTAGTAGGATCTTTTCCAATTACTTGATCCCAGTTTTCAGAATTGCTCAGCGCTGTTATAGTACCACATGGAAGATCTACTGCAAAATGAGACAGATCGTAACGTACTGTGTTATCGTGAGATATTTTTAATTCATATTCAATGCATCCATTTTCATTTGTTTCTGCTTTAACTACTTCTGTAGAGAAGCCATTTCCATCACATTGTTGCCCGCCAGGTTTTGGTTTACCTTTTATTTGACCAAAGGCCTGTACATTTATGAAGATGACAATCCATACAAGTAGCCAACTCAGAAATGAAATCTTTTTTAATAAAGTAGCTTTCATAATCTTGATATTTTGTTGAACAGGCATGAATACATCTGAAACATACTCCGATATGTTGCGAGGGCTGGATTGGAATCATAGCCCGATGAACTTCATCTTTTTAATGTTCAATTACAGATAGACATGGTTACTCTCATCGTTATTATTATACAGGAGATTAAAAACATTCTTACAGCAATTGATGTACGAGAAAATTAATCTTTCAATACAACAGAGTAATAATGAATGTTCAGCGAGATATTCTACAGAAACAAGAAGATGATTTGTTATGGAAGAAGAAATGAGTAGCAACATGATTTTGAAAAATCAATCACGCAAATGTTCGTCTGTTGAACTGGAAATCGATTTTGGATTAGTCGTGATCTAATTCTCAAAGAAAAACTCTTTGTAAACCTCCCACACTTTACCGTTGTGTTTGAGCAGTGCAAATTTGTCTACCGAAAATTCGCTATTGAAATCCTTATGTTCAAATTCTTCCCATGCTTTGGCATACATAGGTTTTTTTAAATCACGAAAGGCTAATGTTAAATGAGGATGGAACGCCTTGTCTTTGTAGTTAGCGTTGAAAACATTGAGCTCACGTTTACATTGTTGATGAATGTTCTGATGCAAATTCACGAGCGACTCATTCTTATCAACATCAATAAAGAGAACACGTGGTGGAAATGAACCGAATCCTGACAACTTCAATTTGAATGGCTTAACCGCTGGTGATAATTTCTCAAAAGTATTCAGGAGCTCATCTTCTTTGTCCTCCTTCCATTGAAAAGGCATGTGCAGCGTGATATGAGGAGGTGAATTTAATGAAGCTTTGCTCTGGTATTTTTCTTTGAAAAGATTCTTCAACCCCAAGGCCTCTTCATAAATGGGCGACGGCGGAATGATGGCTACAAAGTAAAGCGCCCCTCTCTTAATATTTTTAATGTAGAATTGCCGAAGCATTTTCAAATGTAAGATTTCTTTATTGCTTTCGATAACGAATATAGGATGAAAACTTACACTTCGAGCCAACGCATTACAACATCTACAAACTCCACAGGCTTTTCGGCTTGCACCCAGTGGCCAGTGTCCATCGTTATAAGCGATGACTTTGGAAAGACTTCTTTTATATGAGTCCTGTCTTCATCCCTGATGTAACGCGATTTTGCTCCCCTGACAAAAAGTGTTGGTTTTACAAATGTGCCAGGGAACTGAAGGTCCAGACCAATATTGCTTAGCTTTTGCGCGATCACGGGCAAATTTATCTTCCAAGAAAATCCACCCTCGGCTTTACGCTGAAGATTCTTTAATAGAAATTGTCGGACGTCAGGCTCAGGTACATAAGTAGAAAGAATCTGATCGGCTTCGTTTCTTGAGGCAAGTGTATCAATAGGTATTGCCTTCAGACCATCAACAATTACGTAATGCTCAAGGTCATAGGGGCGTGGGGCAATATCAACGACAATTAATTTCTCAAGTTTTTCCGGATGAGCTATGGCCAGATTCATAGCTGCCTTTCCTCCCATGGAGTGACCGAGTACAATCAGGTTTTTAAGCTGATGCTTATCTATAAATTCAACCAGATCATTAACCATGGAGGTATAATCAAAACCATCATCATGTGGTGAAAGTCCATGATTACGCAAGTCGACCGTATAGACTTTGTATTTGGCAGAAAGAATTTTGGCCTGCGTGAGCCAGTTATCAGAAGAACCAAACAACCCATGTAAAATCAGTAGTGGCTGCCCTGCCCCGTATTCGCGAAAAAATAATTCCATGTTCAAAAATAAGAATTCGACTGTGAGAACGTAGGATTCACCACGACAGAAAGTATATTTGGCGTTTTTATTTTTTCAACCATGGAACTAACCGGCGCAACATACCAGATTCAGGGCTTAGATGTAACTTCTCTTGCTAAACAGTTCGGCACTCCCTTGTATGTTTACGATGCCAACACCATCATCAGGCAGATCAACAATTTAAAGACCGCTTTTACCGGTACTGATATTAAAATAAAATATGCAGCCAAAGCTCTTACCAATATTTCTATTTTGAAACTTATCCGCAAGCATGGAGCTGGTGTTGATGTAGTTTCATTATACGAAGCTCAGCTGGCTATGAAGGCTGACTACCAGGCTAACGAAATTATGTTCACACCAAGTGGCGTTGACTTTAGTGAGATTGAAGAAGGTGTGCGTAGCGGCTATAACATTAACATTGATAATCTCTCGTCGCTTAAAAAGTTTGGAGAAAAATATGGCAATACCTACCCATGCTGTCTTCGTTTAAACCCCAGCATATTGGCTGGTGGCAATATTAAAATTTCAACAGGCCACAGCAGCTCAAAATTTGGAATTGCTGTACAGCAAATGCCGGAGATCCTGTCGCTGGTAAGTCAATATAAAATCCATATTAACGGTCTTCATATTCACACG
>DATCRE010000710.1:0-4851 GCA_036569145.1 Cyclobacteriaceae bacterium | reverse complement strand
GAACAATAAAGAATATACGGAATATATGTATCCTGAAGTGAATCATGGATTTCATAATGACAGCACACCTCGTTATGATAAAGCCGCCGCCGAATTAAGCTGGCAACGCACGATAGATTTTTTCAAAGCGAAATTAAAGTAGGAGCAGTTGAAGCTAATCGACTACTCTCTGTAATTAATGCAGAAAGAAATTTTATTAATAGCTTCATGCTGAAACTTGCCTGAGTATGAGTTTCCATGTGAAGAGATAATACACGAGTTAAACGCTCGTACTTTTAATAAGTATTTCTTACGCAATCATCTCTCTTCTGTCGCAATCATACCTATCATGTTATACACTGTATGCAGATATTTGTGATAGGGATATGTAAAAGATTCAAGTCAATAACAAAGAGAACAAATATGAATAATATCAGTAACACCATAGCTGCACTTGAACATGCACAGATCTGCTGGGTAATACCAGACATTCATGCTACTGTAAAATTTCTTTCTAATAACCTGGGCATCTCATTTCCGAAACCGGAACATTTTCGTGCACAAGATCTGAATATGAATTACTATGGCAAGGTTGTGTCCGCAGAATGGCTCACCACTCAAACGTACAACGGCACTTTCATCGAACTCGTTCAGCCGTTGTCAGGGCAAAGTATGTTTCATGATTATCTCGCTAAATATCCTGCAGGTGGAATTCAGCATAGTGCATTCCGTTCATCAGTTGAAGGGTTTGAGCAAGTAACAAACAATCTTCGCGAGCAAGGTTATGAAGTTATAAGCGAAGTAGACCATCCCATTGCACGGATGGCTTTTTTCGATACGTATAAAATACTAGGTGTTGTTACTGAAATTATGGGTATCACACCGCAAGGCTGGAAAGCTATTGAGCAAATGCAGGATGTTCGATAAGAAAAATAAATAAGCCATACATTTAGAATTTGAAATTTTAAGCTTTCAAAATTGAAATTATGTCTGATAGTGTTTTCATGTGTGAGAGAAAAGCTTATATAATTGTGTGCGTACAAACGCTGTGCTTGTACAAATAAGTGGGAATCTTACACTAATTTGAGTAGTACAGATAACGCCGAAATCATATTGTTCTCTTGGAAGCATAAAGAAAATTTTCTAGATTCAATAGTGTACCTGCTTTTAGCAATTCACAAAATTTTCTAGGTATTCAACTCTTTGTGTTATGAACTTTATTTCTGGACGAAATGATAAATTAAAGCGCATTCTCACCGAAAACGAATCGCTTAAAAAACAACATGATATAGCGTCGTCATTTATCAATGCGATAAAATCTGGCAACCTGGGCGTTACTTTATCTGAAGAAGATGCCAGCAGTGACCTGGCAAATTCTTTAATCTCACTGCGAGATTGGATGAGCGCACTAAAGAGCGAAGAATACGAGAGACGCTGGGTAAACGAAGGGTTGGCAAATTTTGGTGACATCTTGCGCTTGAATCAACAAAAGGGATTGACTGAATTGTTTGATAAACTTATTTCTCACCTTGTAAAGTATCTCAAGGTAAATCAAGGAGGAGTTTTCATTTTAGCAGGCGATGATAAGAATGATCCTCACCTGAAACTTATCAGCTGCTATGCCTATGAAAAAAAGAAGTTCACAGAAAAAAGAATTGAAATAGGGCAGGGCCTTGCTGGCCAGTGTTTTCTCGAAAAAGAAATTATCTACATGACCCAGGTTCCTGATAATTATATCAAGATAACATCCGGACTGGGGGAAGCATTACCGCACACGGTATTACTTATTCCAATGATGGTTGATCAACATGTTCTTGGCATCCTCGAATTTGCTTCATTTACTCACTTTGAAAAATATCAAATCGATTTCCTCCAGAAAATCGCAGAGAGTATAGCGGCAACATACTCCAGCGTTGTTAGCGCAGAAAGAACAACCCAACTCCTCAATGAAAGTAAAGCACAGGCTGAACAATTAAAATCTCAAGAGGAGGAAATGCGACAGAACATGGAGGAGCTGGCAGCATCGCAGGAAGAAATTACACGCCGGCAAATTGAAGGTGAAAATCGCATAAATGCGATAAACCAGAGCGGGATAGCATCAATTGAGTTTGATCTGCGAGGCATTATCCAAACGGCTAATGATGCCTTTCTGAAAATGATGGGATACACCCTGGATGAAATTGTTGGAAAACATCATCGGATCTTTGTCTCTGCGCAAGAAGCGGAGAGCGATATGTATAAACAGTTCTGGGAAGACTTGCAAAATGGAGTTGCTCGTCCTGGCGAATTTGAACGCATTACCAGAACCGGTAATTCTGTTTATATCCGGGGAAGTTATTCTATTATCACCGATCAAAATGGCAAGCCGACAAAAGTATTGAAATTAGCGACTGACATCACTAAGCTTCGCGAACAGCAGCTACAAACACAACGACTTTTGTCAGAAGCTCAACATCAAGCAGAAGAAATGAAAGCCCAGGAAGAAGAGCTTCGTCAAAACATGGAAGAACTTTCTACAACACAAGACGAAATTATGCGTCGGCAGATAGAAAGTGAAAATCGTATTCGGGCTGTAGACGAAAGCGGAATTGCCGTAATCGAATTTGATCTGAACGGAAGAATTGAATTTGCGAATGAACCTTTTTTAAAAATGATGGGATATCAACTTGAAGAAATTAAAGGGAAACATCACAGCATTTTTGTAACCGAAGAATATGCCAAGAGTGAAGATTACAGGCAATTCTGGGATGACCTGAGAAATGGAAAATCACGCCCTGGAGAATATGAACGATTAGATAAAAATAAAAGTAAAGTTTTCATTAGAGGCAGCTACTCCATTATGCGAGACGCTGAAGGGAAGCCCATTAAGATTCTTAAAATGGCCAGCAACATTACCAACTTACTTGAACAGATTAATAGTCTTAAACGACAGTTAGAATTAAGTCATAGCTGACATAGTCATATTGTAGTTGGGAAAGAATAGAAAAAATTTCGTTACAGTAACGACAAAGCTGTGCTAATGATATCACCGAAGAAAGCTTTGTCTGTAGTTGATTTTGCAGACACACGGATACCTTTTACGGTATTCATAAAAAAACGCGCCAATGCCTTTGCATCTTGTTTGTTCGTTATTTCGCCATTCTCCTGGCCTCGCTGTATTGCCTGACGAAACAGATCTTCGATTTGCTGTTCATTTTTCCGAACAATATTTTTAATCTTGGCATCATGTGGAGCTACTTCTACTTCTGCATTTACCATGAAGCAACCCTTGTGTTGCTTGTCCTTTAGAAGATCATTTGTTGTCAATTCTAAAAGGCATTTTACCGCATCCTTTGCTGATGGAGCATTGTTAACAACAGAGGTGAGATTGCCTGATACTGTATTTTGATAATACTCCAACGACTTTACATATAACGTATGCTTATCAATATAAGTATCATAAAGACTTGAGCGGCTGATGCCAAGCACATCTACCAATTCTTGCATAGAGGTGCCGTTGTAACCTTTATGCCAGAAAAGTGATACAGCCTTATTCAATATTTCGTCCTCATCAAAATCTTTTGTACGTGCCATAACAGAAATAGCTTCGCCTGTAATCAGGCAAAGCTATCATTTTTATACATTGTTAGTGATGTATGTAGACTACAAATCCATGCAGTTTATCGTGCACCACCACTCGCAATAATTGTCTCACCCGTTAACCAACGCGAATCATCAGCAGCTAAAAACACGGCTATCTGTGCAATGTCTTGTGGCTGGCCGGTGCGTCCCAAGGGTGTTGATTTAATGGCATTGGTATGAAACTCACTTCCGATAAAGCCTGCTGCATGTGTTCCTTCAGTTTCAACCACTCCAGGATTAATGCTATTGACCCGGATATTTCTTGCGCCCAATTCTTTTGACAATACCTGGGTAATTGAATCAACGGCACCTTTAGTAGCTGTATAGATGGAACTTCCGGGAGGAGTAATACGGGTTACGAGTGAACCAATATTGATGATGCTGCCGCCTTTATCTCCAAAGTTTTTCACAGCGCTTTTTGTTGCCAGCAGAAGCCCTAATACGTTGGTATTAAACTGACGGTTAAATTCTTCTACGGTCACGTCTTCTATTGCGCCAAACTGGTAAATGCCGGCATTGTTCACCAGGATATCGACAGCGCCAAATGCATTTTTTGCTTCTGTAAAGATGCGATCGACATCGGCCTGCTCGGCTACACTGCCTTGAACGGCGATGGCTCTCCCGCCATCTTTTACGATAGCATCAACTACTTTTTCTGCACCTTCTTTTGATGTTGCGTAATTAACAAGCACGGCCGCTCCTTCTGCGGCCAGGCGTTTTGCTATTTCTGCCCCAATTCCTTTAGAGGCTCCTGTAACTACGGCTACTTTGTTGTTTAGCTTTTTCATCTGTTTGTGTGATTTTGGTTATTTTGGAACATTTGTTCCACTATTAAACACATTTCTGGAATAATCGTTCCGCAATTGAAAATATTTTGGTCGACGGTCGACAGTCCACGGTCCACGGACTGCGAGTTTAAGTGAAATCTGTAATGAAGAATACTGTATAATTTAATAAGCAATGCTAGCTAGCATTAAAAACAATCAAAAACTTATATTTGGTTATGTCATTCAGACAACCCCTTGCGCTGATTATTTTTTTATCAATAGAGCTGTATTGCTATAGCCAGCCTTCTCAGCTTCGTTTTAACCATCTCAATGTAGATAATGGTCTTTCACAAGGTGTAAATAATTGCATCTACAAAGACTCAAGAGGATATGTGTGGATAAGTTCATTTGATGGTCTGAACCGTTTTGATGGTCTCGCCTGTACCATTTACAGGGAAAACCTGAAGGATAGCCTGGCGATACA
>DATCRE010000709.1:0-7865 GCA_036569145.1 Cyclobacteriaceae bacterium | reverse complement strand
ATTTAACATCAAGCGATCCGCTTACATCAGGTGAAGAGAATCGTTCAGTACCAAAGTCAAGGTTGATCTTTAACCTGTTTGGTTTTACGGTTTCAATTTTAATATTCTGAGTGAACTCTGTTCCACCAACTTTTACACGACCAGTCCAGTTGCCTGTCGGTGCGTCCGATGCTGTGGCAGTGGCAAAGTTGTAGAAGCCGTTTGTAGAAGCAGAACGCACAAGTCTGTTTACAATTTGTCCTTGAGGATTTTGAAGTTCAAATACTACAGGGTGCGTTGCTGGTAACAATTTGTTTTTGTCTTCCAGTATAAACGATAAATACAATGAATCTCCAGGTCTCCATACGCCACGTTCGCCATATAAAAAGCCTTTCAATCCCTTCTGGATAACTTCACCTGATACATCGAAGTTACTGAGTGATAAAGCATCGCCATCACTTAATTTAAGATAGCCACGCTGTGTGCCGTTTTTAGCAATAAGCGCATAACCAACTTCTTTTGTAGTGATAACAGCTTTACCATCTGAGCCCGTTGTAGCTGAGCCAACGAGTTGCTGCTGGTAATCATACAACTCTAACTGAACTCCGGATTGAGGTTGAGTTGTTTTCAGATCAGTAACAAAAACAATAGTGTTACTATCATCACCTTGTTTGGCAATTAAGCCGAGGTCTGATGCCAGCACATTTCGTTTTATATTCTTGCTTGAATTGTAGTACGATGAGCTGCAGGGATTGTCACGTTGCTCATAGTCATAATCTTCACCATAGTAATAATCGCTTTCATAATAATCATCACCATCGTAACCTTCATATTCATCATCACTTTCAAACTGACTATCGCCCTGACCTTCTTCGCCAGTCTCTTCACCGTCGCAGTTATAAGTAGAGTACGATTTTTTGAAGCTCAACTTCACCTGGTAAATGGCACCCGGTTCTGCGTTGATAAGTTTCGACAGGTCAAGTGTAAACCTGTTCCAGCGGCCAAGATCGGTTATACCGGTTGATGCCAGTTGAATAGTTTTGTTGGTGATCTGTTTTCCAACACGTCTCATTTCATATTCGCCATCAACATTGTTGACTTGAAGGAATTGAAGTATGTTATTTTCAAACACCTTCATAATCTTAACATCTACAGCATTCAGGTTCACGGCTTCAAATGGAAGAATCAATCCATCGGTGCTGGGTAAAATAGATCCTTTTCCTGTAAAGCGAACAGCGGGTTTTACCTGTTCAAATTCAACATCTATGGTGGTAGCATTCTTCATTTTAAAATCAAGAATGTTGCTGATGCCGGCTTCTATGTAAACTGTTTTTGTTCCGGCAAGACGTGTTGACGGATAAACCCAGATTTCATTATCATGAATATCAAAATCAACATTGCTCAGATCGCCAACGCGTATGAGGCCTTGCAGATTTTGTTTTTCTTTTAACGGATCGGAGAATTGAAGTATTACATATTGATTTGGATTTTGGACCACTTTAGCATTCATCACTTTAAAATCACTGAGCGAAGGAATTTCCACTTCTTGATTTTCATTTCGATCAATACCCAACGGACTACCCTTTACAGAAAGCTTAACAGCACTGGCTTTTTCCTTACGGGATACTTCCTCAATAACAAAATGATGTTGCTTGCCTTCGCCTGTATGTGTCCATGATACTTTAAGCGATTTGCCTTCCTGCTCGGCAGTAAGTGTTTCTTCCACATGGGCATCTTCAGCGAAATCAGTTGTAGATAAAATGCCTTCAACTTTTTGTCTGGTGAGCTCAGTCTTTACATAAGGTTTTATGTTTTCAATAGACACCTCAAAGTTTTGTGGTATCACCTGGAAGGTATATTCAAAGGTGCTCAACTCATCAGGCACCTTCATTAATTTTGAAAGATAGAATGTTACAGAGTAGATCTGCCCCGATGTTAAGCGCGACTCGGGCTTGAACTCTACCGTTCGTTTATCAAGCCAGGTTGTCTTGCCACTTACCGAAGGACTAAGTGAAAATAACTTTACGGAACTCTCTTGTCCTACCTGGCTAGAGTCTGCTACTTCCTGGGCCAGGATAATTCTAACAGAACTTGCTGATGGCACAACTCCTGCAGTATAGGAAGTTATGTACTCTCCAAAGGCAGGATTGATGTAACTCGGTGCCTGATTGCCTCTGGCGCTGTTGGTGAAATAATAAATACCAAAGGCTGCAATACCGGCTATTAAGGTGCCGATACCAATTTTCTTCCAGGGAAGGTTTTTCATAGATGGGGTTATGGGATTGTTAGGAGGGTTGAATATCGATAAATATTCAATAGCAGTGGGGGAGTGCCTGTATTTTTTTAATCAGCAGGATATATTAGTTAAAAATCACTGGAAGCAGAAGGTATCAAATACCCAGTCTTCCAGTGGAGAGAGAATCGATTTCAATAAGTTGATAAAAAAAGGATGATGCTTCGTTCGTTAATCACTTGTGTACAGTCTTGTTAAAGCAATTGCACTTCAGCAAGCACCATCCCTGGGAGGAGAGCCCAATTTCTTATTATTCTCAATAATTAAATCAACACCATATTTCATTGGCATTACCCTAAAAAGTACTGCCCGATGAATTATAAATGAAAATAGCCAGATATAAAGTGGGAGTCAATAGCTAAAGCCCCAATACCTTAGAAATCAGGTATGGTATTTAGATCAAAAATCAATATTTGACGATAAAAGTGTGTTACCTGCAACCATTAAGACCGCATAGATTGTTATTTTTATCAAAAGCCCTAAAACCAATTTAGAATAGGAGAGAACATATTTAATTAATTGTCGTGAAAACCGGATAAATCCGGTACGATGCGCTCTTGTTTTTAGGGTATTTTTGATTGTTTGTCAGTTCGTTATTTAATCTTTTTGGATGGAAACGGTCAAATTGCTACTCGTTGATGATCAGGCGTTGTTTAGAGAGTCAATCAGAATGCTGCTTCAGCAGAATACTCAGTTTTATATGTTTGAGGCTGCCAATGGCCTTGAGGCTCTTGAAATACTGAAGTCAAATCATATTGATGTTGTTTTACTGGATGTTAACATGCCCGAAATGAATGGCATCGAGGTATCTTCTGAGATATTGGAGAATCATAGAGATACGAGTGTTATTATATTATCGCAGCATGGAGGCGAAGCGTTAATCATTCATTTGCTGCGACAGGGTGTTCATGGTTTCTTACATAAGAACACTAGTGCCCGCGAATTGAAAATGGCTATTGAAACGGTGATGCGCGGAGAGAAGTATGTTCAGGAATCCATCTCTAATATTTTTCAGGAGAACTTTAGTCAGATAAAGAATGCTCCGACAGTTGTTTTCAATAAGCGTGAAGCTGAAATATTATTGCAATTGAAGATGGGCAAGTCAAGCAAGGAGATTGCTTTTAATATGGATCTTAAAGAAAATACGGTTAACAGTTATCGCGAGGTAATGTTACGTAAAACCAAAACTAAAAATGTGGCGGAGCTTATTACGTATGCTCACCAGAATGGAATACTAGGATAGTACTTTTGAATATTCTGCGGCAACTTTGGATTCTTGTTGCTTGAGTGGCAACAGTATTGTTGTCTTCAAACCTTTAGTCGCGGGCTCCATGTTTATTTTTGCTCCGATAATGTCAGCACGCTTGCGTATGTTCACCATGCCCATGTTACCTGATGTTTTCCAGTTTCTAAACTGCTGAGATCTTTCCAAGCCAATACCGTCATCTTGTAACTCTACCATCAACTCTTTTTCAGACCAGTGCATGGCGATGTGTACATGCCAGGCATGAGAATGTTTAATGGCATTGTTAAAGATCTCCTGTACAATTCTGAAAAGGTAGATTTTTTGTTTCTTCTGCAGTGGTAACGGAACACCACTTTGAACAAAATGAAAGTGCGTGCCTTTTAAACCATCAAGCTTGCGGCATAATTCACGCAATGCAAAATCAAGGCTTTCACGTTCGAGAGTATCGGGCATAAGGTTCCATACAATTTTGCGTATGGCAACGGCAGATAGATTTAACCTGCCTTTTATTTCCATAATTTTCTTTTCTGCTTCTGCAGATAGGCCTGTATCCATTGATAATAATTCAACATCCAGGTAAAGCGTTGATATCAGCGTGCCCAGTTCATCGTGCAAGTCTGTAGAAATTCGTTCACGTTCTTCCTCCATCATCATGTGCATTTTTGTCCACGATGAATCTTCGAGTAAGAAGTTTGTTTTAATCTGGTTACGAGAGTTGAACCTGATAAGAATTGCAATGGCAACGCAGGCAATAACTACGCCGCTGATAAACCATACTAAATTGGCTGTGTCTAATCCCCAATTATCCATATACTAAAATACATTATTAATACCATTTGTGGTTCATGGTAACAATTATCATGCAAGCCTATTTATTGGGTTTTTCAATTTTATGAACCGCAATTTTTATCCTAAGTCTATCCGGTTAATTTTGCCCCCGTATTTTTGATAGTTGAACGTTATGGAAGAAGTGTTGCAAAAGGTCTATCTTAATAATTCTATTCAGGATTACCTTATTGCTTTTGGGGTTATTCTTATCGGAATAGCGCTGATTCGCATTTTTAGAAAGAAGGCTCTTAACAAACTAAAACAATGGGCGGGCAAGACTGAAACCAGCATTGATGATTTTCTGGTTAATGGCATTGAACGTTTTGGTCTGCCTCTTCTTAATTACCTCATTGTTTATTCAGGACTTAATTATTTAACATTCTCTGCAAAGGGAGATAAAATATTAAAAGCTGCTACTGCTGTTGTTATCGCTTTTTATGTAATCAGGCTCATCACTTCCGTTTTGCGTCTGTTGCTTGAATCGCATGTGCGTAAGCAGGAGCATGGAGAAGAAAAAGTAAAACAGCTAAAAGGTGTAACCGCAGTCTTTAACTTTTTAATCTGGTCGTTAGGTGGTGTCTTTCTGTTCGATAATCTTGGCTATGATGTTACAGCCGTTATAACAGGTCTTGGTATTGGTGGTATTGCCATTGCATTAGCTGCACAGAATATATTAGGCGATCTCTTCAACTACTTCGTAATATTTTTCGACCGTCCATTTGAGATTGGTGATTATATTGAATTTGATAATAAGAAAGGAACCGTTGAACATATTGGCATTAAAACTACACGACTAAAAAGCTTAGGCGGAGAGCAATTAATATTATCGAATAGTGATTTAACAAAATCGCGTGTTCATAATTTTAAGCGTATGAGCCGTAGAAGAATTCTATTTACAATTACCATTGTGAGTCAAACACCCGCAGATCGCATCAAAGAAATTCCAGGTAAGATTAAAAGTATCATCAATGGTATTTCAACCATTACATTTGAACGCACGCATTTTCTTTTCTTTACCGACCTGGGTTTTACATTTGAAATTGTCTATTTTGTAGAGAGTCCTGAATACAATGTTTACGCTGAGGCGCAACAGCGACTTAATTTTGAGCTGATAGAATATTTTCAGAGCAAAGGCATTGAGTTTGCCAGTCCGCCACAAGCTGTAGTGCTGGCTAAAAGCAAATAGCATTAAACTATTTCTAACATGAAGTACTTTATACTGGTGAGCTTGTTAACTTTTCAATCAGCATCTTTTAAACAAAATCAGCTACAGCATAGCCGTGTTAAGAATGCTTATGAGAATAAACAAGCTACAATAAAAAATTACTTCAAGCTGAAACATCTGGATGAAAAAGGATTTAATCTTTTTATCCAGATCTTTAAAAAAGAGCAGCTTGTTGAAGTATGGATAAAAGAGAAAGACAAAACTACATTTGAACTACTTCATACCTATTCCATTTGTTCATCTTCAGGAACATTGGGGCCAAAACGAAAGGAGGGAGATCTGCAGGTTCCGGAAGGCGTTTATCACATTGAACATTTTAATCCTGTAAGCAACTTTCATCTTTCACTCGGCATAAATTATCCCAATACTTCTGATAAGATTTTGAGTGATAAGAAACATCCGGGAGGTAATATTTATATCCATGGAAATTGTGTTACCATCGGATGTGTTCCTATCACGGACGATTTTATAGAAGAGCTTTATGTGTTGGCTGTTGAGGCACGCAATAATGGTCAGAACAATATTCCTGTTTATATCTTTCCGAATAAAATGGAAACAGGTACTGTTGAAAAACTTGCTGAAGAATATAATAAAGATCAATCCACAATTTCATTCTGGAAGAATCTTCAATCAATTTATCTTGATTTCAAAACTTCGCATGCATTGAAGAAAGTTCATGTTGATGCAAAAGGTAAATACTCTTTTTGAAGTATTTCCTGAAATTCTTTGATCATAAAAAAACCTTTCCGGTTTAGTGGAAAGGTTTTTTAGTTTGATACTACTAATAAGATACTAAACTTTCACTTCAGTTTTGTTCATCACCTTAGTCTGAATCTGGATAGACTCATTGTGAATGAGCTTCAGGAAGTCAGCCGTGAATTCTTCACTCAGACCCATAGCTTTACCTAACGTAATGCGGGTTTGAACAATCTCTTCCCAACGGTTAACCTGTAGGATGGTAACATTGTTATCTTTCTTGTACTGACCTATCTTCTCTGATATTTTCATACGGGCAGAAATCTTTTGCATGATCTCATCATCAAGATGGTCAATCTGCTCACGAAGTAAGCTCAAAGTATCCTTAAACGTTTTGTTATCAGATGATACTGTGCGAACGATAAGTCCATCGATAATTTTGCTTAATACACCCGGTGTAACCTGTTGTTTGGCATCACTCCATGCTGCATCAGGATTAATATGACTTTCAATCATCAAACCTGCCATATCAAGGTCAAGCGCTTTTTGTGATATGAAAGAAATCAGCTCACGTGTACCAGCAATGTGGCTGGGATCGCAGATGATGTCAATTTCAGGAACTCTTGTTTTTAATTCAATAGCCATATCCCACATCGGTGCATTACGGAAAGGACCTTTCTCAAATGATGAGAAACCACGGTGTATAGCAGCAAGCTTGGTAATACCAGCTTTGTTTAAACGCTCAAGACCACCTAGCCACAATTCAAGATCCGGGTTGATAGGGTTCTTAACCAACACAGGAATGTCAACCCCTTTAAGAGCATCAGCAACTTCCTGTACAGAAAAAGGATTCACCGTTGTGCGGGCACCTACCCAAAGAAAATCAACACCAGCTTTAAGACATGCCTCAACGTGAGCAGCATTGGCAACTTCAGTTGTTACGGGCAAGCCTGTTTCTTTCTTGGCAGCGATAAGCCACTTCAATCCTTCTTCACCTGCACCTTCGTACTGACCAGGTCTGGTACGAGGTTTCCATATACCTGCACGTAGTGCATGCACCTTTCCAGTAGCGGCAATTTGCTTGGCAGTAGCCACTGTCTGTTCTTCTGTTTCGGCACTGCAAGGTCCGCTGATAATAACTGGCTTGTTTGCCGTAGGTAGCCACTTTGAAATGGGCTCGAGTTGCAATCCTTTTTTCATATTTTGATTATTTATTCCTGTTACGTTTTTTATTTTACTGTTTCTTGTTTCGGTTGTTTTAATTCTATTCCTTCCAGCACGGCACGAATGTGGTTGGCATTCGTCATAATGTTGTGCAGTTCTTTTACATCACGTTTCATTAAATGATATTGAAATTTCTGCAGGTGCATAATATATTCAAGTAATGCCTGGCTCAAGTACTCGGCATTTTGTTCAAAGATGGGTGCCCACATATCAGGTGAGCTTTTTGCCAGACGTACTGTTGAAGCAAAACCACTGCCTGCCAGGTTAAAGATATTTTTTTCGTCTTTCTCAATGTCTAATACGGTTTGACCAAGCAAGAAGGCGCTCACGTGAGAAAGATGTGATACATAAGCAACATGCTTATCGTGTTCAAC
>DATCRE010000708.1:0-2504 GCA_036569145.1 Cyclobacteriaceae bacterium | reverse complement strand
TGGCAGCACTTTCTGTTGTTGGTGGTTTTATGGGAGTGCCTGAAGTATTAGGAGGTTCTGATTGGATAGGCGAATTCCTCAGTCCTGTGTTTGCAAAGTCACAAACTATTTTAGTAGCGCATCATCTTGAGCATAGCATTGAATTTAACCTGATGCTTACCGTAATTGGATTAACACTGGTTGTCATTGGTCTTGCATATTTTGTCTATGTGAAAAAAGCAACAGTACCTTCATCAGAGATCACCGAACTTGGTGCTGTGCATAATCTTGTTTATAAGAAATATTTCATAGATGAGTTATATGATGCCGTCATTGTTAAACCATTGTTCTGGCTATCGGATATTATTGATTCTATTGTGGAAAAACTTGGTATCGATAAACTGGTTAATACAATAGGAGCCTCCGTGGTGTCAGGTAGCAGAGTAGCACGCTTACTTCAAACGGGTAACATTGGCTTCTACATATTTATGATGGTGATTGCCATCATAGCGTTGTTAGCCACTGTAGTTATACGATAGATAAATAATAAGTCTTGTTGAATGACAAGGTTGAAATTGAAAAACGATTAATAGATAACGAATAAATGTTGACTGCATTTTTAATTTTCTGGCCCCTTCTTGCTGCGATAGTACTATTCCTGCTTCGTCCTCAGAACGCGAAGGCAATAGCGTTGGGAGCTTCCGTAATTGAATTGATCGTTTCATTAATCGTCGTTATCCAATTTGATAAGCAAGCTGTCGATACACAATTTGCAATCAGTGTGCCGTGGATAGCTTCTATGGGTATTACGTTTTCTGCAGGTATCGATGGTATAAGTTTATTGCTTGTACTCTTAACAACAGTCTTAGTTCCATTTATCATTCTTGCTTCCTTTGGTCATACTTATGAGAAGTCACATACATTCTACGGACTTATCCTGATGATGCAGATGGCGCTCGTTGGTGTATTCACAGCATTAGACGGCTTCTTGTTTTACTTGTTCTGGGAGATGGCATTGATCCCTATCTACTTTATCTGTTTGATCTGGGGAGGAGAGAATCGCGGACCTATCACATTCAAGTTCTTTGTTTATACATTAGGTGGAAGCTTGCTGATGCTGGTTGCGTTAGTGTTTTTATACTTGCATACAACAGATCATTCATTTGCCATACAGTCATTGTACCAGGCTGGCAGATCATTATCACAGGCTGAGCAAGGTTATGTATTCTGGGCATTCTTTGTAGCGTTTGCTATCAAGATGCCGGTGTTTCCTTTTCATACATGGCAACCCGATACGTATACAACATCACCTGCGCAAGGCACCATGCTTCTCTCTGCTATCATGCTGAAGATGGGTATCTACGGACTCTTACGTTGGTTGGTACCAATGGTGCCAATGGGCGTTCACGACTGGAGTTACACGGCCATTATACTTTCGGTAATTGGTATTGTATATGCATCATGTATTGCTATTGTTCAGAAAGATTTCAAGAAACTCATTGCGTATTCATCTATCGCCCACGTTGGTTTGATTTCAGCAGGATTACTGACGCTTACTAAAGTTGGTGTTCAGGGGGCGATGATTCAAATGTTAAGTCACGGTATCATTGTGTTTGCATTATTCTATTTAGTTGAGATTATAACAGTAAGAACAAGAACAAGAGAGCTTGAACAACTCGGCGGTATTCGAGGTGTTGCCCCAATACTAACTACAGTATTTTTAGTGGTTATGCTAGGAAGCGTTGCGTTACCATTTACCAGTGGGTTTGTGGGTGAGTTTTTATTGATCAACTCACTGGTACAGTATCAATTTATCTTAGGTGCTGTAGCTGCATTAACAACCATACTTGGTGCTGTGTACATGTTCAGGGCATTTCAAAAATCTATGTTAGGTGATGCGGTAAGTATTGTGAAAAGTATATCAGACCTCACATCGCAGGAGAAGCTTGTGCTTTATCCTGTAGTTGTATTAGTCGTGTTGATTGGAATTTATCCGACACCTCTTTTATCAATTTCTGAATCTGCAGTGAATAATCTTTTAGTTATAGTTTCTGACTTTTCCGCTTCGATAAAATAATATGAACGCCTTTTACATTATTTGTGGTCTGGGTATTGTTTCGCTTCTTGCTGAAATTGTCAATCTCAAGAAGTGGCTCATTGTTTTTTTAGCATTAGGTATTGCAGCGGCAGGTGTTAGCATATTCATGGATTGGGGTACTTCTTTGCATTACTTCAACGACATGCTGGTATTTGATAACTCAGCAATAGCATTTAGCACGGTGATCTGCGTCATTGCCATCTTATGGTTCTGGATGGCCCGCGATTATTTTCATGTTGAGACGCATATAACAGATCAGGCCGCACTTATCCTGTTCTCAATCTCCGGTGCAGTATTGCTTACAGCATTCAATAACATGGCTATGCTTTTCTTAGGCATTGAGATTCTGTCTATTTCATTATATGTTTTAGCAGGCAGCAAAAAGGAAAGCCTTTCTTCCAATGAAGCGGCATTCAAATATTTTCTG
>DATCRE010000707.1:0-5092 GCA_036569145.1 Cyclobacteriaceae bacterium | reverse complement strand
AAGCCATCATGAAAAAATACAAACCCAAAAAATAGAACAGCATGGAACGAAAAACAAAAATCGATGCCCAGGATGGCAAGCAGGAATTAGTGATTACAAGAGAATTTGATTTGCCATTGGAGTTACTTTTCAAAGCTTATACAGAATCTGAAATTGTTGAGCAATGGATGGGAACGAAAGTGTTGAAGCTTGAAAATAAAAAACATGGTAGTTATCAATTTGAAACAACCGATCCTAAGGGAAACAAGCACGGGTTCAATGGAGTGATTCATGAGTTTAGTGTGAACCAGAAAATTACACGAACATTTGAAATGGAGAATACACCTTTCAGTGTTCAGCTTGAGTTTCTGGAATTTGAAAAACTTACTGACGATACCAGTAAACTTACTATGCATGTTATATACAGATCGGCTGCACACAGAGACCAGGTGCTGCAATTACCTTTTGCTCAAGGTATAAACATGGCTCATAACCGACTACAAGACATCGTTAACAAAATTAAACTAAATACATTATGACAAAGCGAAATAAAATCATCTATTGGATTTCTACCATCTGGCTTGCGTTGGGAATGCTATCAACCGGAGCAGTACAATTGTTAAGAGCTAAAGATGGACAAGGCGGAGTAGACAGCATTATCCATTTGGGTTATCCTCTTTACATTCTTACCATACTCGGTATCTGGAAAGTTCTTGGCATTATCGTCGTGCTTATTCCTAAATTTCCGTTACTAAAAGAATGGGCGTATGCAGGCTTTTTCTTTATGATGACAGGAGCTATATTTTCGCATATTGCATCAGGCGATTCGGTGAGTAAAATATTCCCCGCGCTATTACTTCTAATCCTGACTGCTACATCGTGGTATTTCAGACCCGCAAACAAAAAAGTTGTTTTAGTTAATCAATAACCATTATAACTTTAGTATAGTCTTTCAATAAATCAAAACAGCATGAATCCTAAGGTTGATTGGTTTTTTAGTAAAGCCACTAAGTGGCAACAGGAATATGAGAAATTAAGAAAGATTATTCTTGACTGTGATTTGGTTGAAGAATTGAAATGGGGCTGCCCCTGCTATACGTTTGAGAAGAAAAATATCGTGTTGATACATGGATTTAAAGAGTATTGCGCGTTGTTGCTTTTCAAAGGCGCGCTGCTTAAGGATGCTAAAGGGATCCTCGTTCAGCAAACGGAGAATGTACAATCAGCGCGCCAGATTAGGTTCACCAGTGTTCGTGAGATAAGTAAGATGGAAAAAATTCTGAAAGCTTATATCTATGAAGCTGTTGAAGTAGAAGAAGCGGGATTGAAAGTGAATTTCAAGAAGACTGCAGACTTCAACATCCCTGAAGAATTTCAACGTAAGTTAGATAAAAGCACTGCTTTGAAAAAAGCTTTCTACGCCTTAACACCAGGCCGACAAAGAGGATACATTTTTTATTTTTCTCAAGCCAAGCAATCTAAAACACGGGAGTCAAGGATTGAAAAATATACGAAGCAAATTCTCAGCGGAAAGGGATTAGATGATGAGTAGAATTTCAGATAAAAAAAATTAAATATGAAAAGCACTAAAAAGAAATTGTCGTCAGAACAACGTGAAGAGTTGATCCTGACGTTGCAAGCCCGTTTCGAAAAAAATATGAAGCGGCATAAAGGTATCGATTGGCCTAAGGTGCGAGCTAAGCTGGAAGCAACTCCTGATAAACTATGGCCGCTCTATGAAATGGAAAGAACTGGCGGCGAACCTGATGTTACAGGTCACGATAAAAAAACAGGCGAATATATTTTTTATGATTGTTCCGCAGAAAGTCCTAAAGGACGCAGAAGCCTTTGTTACGATCATGAGGCACTTGAGTCAAGAAAAGAACATAAGCCAGAGAATAGCGCTGTGCAAATGGCATCTGACATGGGCGTTGAACTTTTAACAGAAGAGCAATATCGTGATCTGCAGCAGCTTGGAGAATTCGATACAAAAACTTCAAGCTGGGTGCAAACTCCTGCTCCTATCAGAAAACTTGGTGGTGCTATTTTTTGTGATCGTCGATACAATCATGTTTTCGTTTATCACAATGGTGCAGAATCTTACTACGCTGCCAGGGCATTTCGTGGCTTGTTGAAGATCTGAATTTTGTAAGACGAATTCTTTTATTCTTCCTTGTTTCACATCTTATAGAAATTCTTCAAAGACAATTTCTTTATTCACCATCATTCCGGCTGTTGTACCCATAGCTATTGCATTCGCTACTGTACGCATTCTTGTTGCATTATCGCCACAGGCAAAAACGCCATCGATGGTCGTCTTCAGGAGGGAATCTGTTTTAATGTATCCCTCGTCTGTTAATTCACATCCTAACATTTGGGGCACTGTGCAGTGCTGTTCAAAAGAACTCCGCGCATACAATGCTTTGATGAATGATGTTGTACCATCTCTGAAAATTATTTTTTGAAGATGTCCATTTGCATGTTCCAGTTTTTCAAATTCTGTTTCTACAATTTTTATCTGATGAATTTTCAATTTCGCTGTTTGATCTGGTGTGAGTGTTGAAGGTCCATTGGTGAAGAGTGTTAAATCCTTTGTCCAATTTGAAATAAGACATGAGAACTCAAAGCCATAATTGCCATTACCCAGGATTCCGGTCTTTTCATCTCTTACTTCATATCCGTGACAATAAGGACAGTGAAGTACGGAAATACCCCAACACTCCGCATATCCATCAATGTTGGGCATAACGTCTTTGATGCCTGTTGCAAAAATTAATTTCTTCGCCCGAAACATATTACCTGATGCTGTGTGAACTTCGAAACTATTTTCAGTTTTAATTCCTTTTGTTGCTGTGCCATTAAAGTACTTTACGGTATCATATTTTTCTACTTGTTGTCTTGCCAGTGAGGCAATCTCCTTTGGTGTTTTTCCGTCGTGCGTGATGAAGTTATGCGAATGCGGAGTTTGTATGTTACAAGGTTTGCCGTTATCGATAATTAAAACTTGTCTTAGCGATCTGCCAAGAGCCATGCTTGCTGCAAGTCCAGAGTAGCTTCCACCAACTATTATTACATCAAAATCTTTACGATCTGTCATTGAATTACAATTTGAAAATTTTGTTAAACGAATAGCAGAAGCAAGGTCGCCTACGCTACCTCGCTTAGCTTAATAAATTACTTTGGATAAATGAGGGTCGACGTTGGTGCGTTAACAACTCTAACTCATTTATTTTTTTCACTTTGAGGTGCAACGAGTCGGACGATTGAATCAACAAACGGCACACCAACAAACACGATCCAGGGCACTAATGAAAGTGTCAGCAATAACGTTCTTTGATACAATGGTAAGACTGATAATATTTCTCCAAATAAATAAAGAAACAGTGTGATGGATGGATAGATTACAACCCATATCTTAAGAGATGCAATCAACTTAGCTTTCGTTTTCATAACAGAATTACTTTTAGAATTATTTTAATTCATACAAAAGTAGATTCTTTAGCTATCTGCGAGGTAGGACAAAAATGTAATGTAATAGGACTTATCTGAAATTGTTTCTGAATGCATCAGGAGAATGCCCGGTATGCTTTTTAAAAAACCTGATGAAGTAAGAAACATCTTCATAACCTAAATGATAAGCCACCTGGTTTATTTGATTGGATGTAGCAAGAAGATATCGTTTAGATTCGAGGATAATATATTCGTTAATAAGCTCTGAACATGTTTTGCCCACAGTAGCTTTAGTAATTGCATTAAGCTGATACAATGAAAGGTTTAACATATCAGCATATTGAGACGCCTGCTTATGAGTGGAAACATGAGTCTCTAAAAGTTCTAAAAATTCTTCAAGACGTTTATGGGCATACGGATTAACATCGCTCAAAAGATCTTTACGATCCTGACGTTGCCTGACAAGCTGGATACAGAAAATATTCAGATTAGCTTTAATGATCTCCTGATAACCTTCTTGCTTGTCGGTGTATTCCTGAAAAATATATGTTAGTATGGAGTAGAGCGTATTGAACTTATGATCATCGAGCTGGCAAAGATTTTTATTACTGGCTTTACGCAGCATTTGATCTGATACCTTCTCTTGAGGATAATAAAAATCAGTTTTAAATTCCATCAGGTATCCGGTGCTTTCTGCTTTCAGCAAGAGCTGATGTACCTGACCTGGTCGCATAAAGAAAATGGAGTGATCACCTATCGGATATGATGTAAAATCGATATCATGATTACCCGCTCCTTTCTTCAGCGCCAGAACATAAAAGAAATCATGGCGGTGAAGTTCCTGAATCATGTCTTTCCCGGCAAGCAAATCCTGAACACGTCGTATAGAAAAGCCTTCATAAAAATCTGGCTCTTTCTGAGTTGCATAAATATATCTTACCGGAATGTTTTCCATTTTATCTTGATGCTACGGCAAAGTTAATGCGACCAACTTCTTTAAGAAAATCGAATCGAAGAAAAGTCTATTACATCAGAATTCGTTACATTTATATACCACCAAAACTAAACTTATTACTATGGAAATGCACATTAATTTTACAGCTGTGTTAGTAGCTGTTGTTGCTAATTTTTTTCTTGGATTTATCTGGTACTCACCGTTGTTTGGAAAAGCATGGGCTAAAGAGATGGGATTTGATATCAGTGTGAAACCATCAGGTGCTGATATGGCGAAAGGGATGATCTTCATGGTGATCGGAAATTTTTTCCTTGCGTATGTCTTTGCTCACAACATAGCCGCCTGGAACTATGTTCCCGGAATTAAAGAGATGCCGAAAATGTCGAACGTAATGAGTTCAACAATTTTTACGTGGCTTGGATTTTACCTGCCTGTAGATATTGGTGTTGTAGCCTGGGAAAAGAAATCATGGAAACTATTTGGCATTAATACAGCCTATCATTTTGTAATGCTTCTGATAGCTTCATTGATTTTGACATACATGTAATCGTCGCATAAAATTCAGATTCCGGATGCTGATGGATATTTTTCGATTCAGCATCCGGATACTTGCTCTCTTTAAATAAAAATTAACAGAAGCGTTAATAAAATTCCTGCCAAAGCAAAGTATGCTCCTTTTCTGAACACGTCAGTTTTCGGTAAGAACAT
>DATCRE010000706.1:0-17395 GCA_036569145.1 Cyclobacteriaceae bacterium | reverse complement strand
CGCGAAAATCAATCCAACAAAAATTATAAAATTAAAGCCACCATGGAAATGCGTTTCTCACAACGAATTGATGGCCCCACCGTAGCGCAGGAAAAAGGCATTTATAAATTAAATATCATCAAGGATAACAACGGACAGACGGCTACACTCTATGGACGTTTTCAAATAGTGCTGCGAAAAGAAAATGGTGTCTGGAAAATATTAGTAGACTCTGATGCTGCAGAAAATAATACAACTGTTGAAAAAGAATTTAATGCTGCCAAGGGTATTGAATAATTAATGATGAAAAGTATTTGTATCATCATCCTTGCCGCTGGAGAATCGTCGCGCATGGGACAATCGAAACAATTGCTTACGATTGATGATGAAACACTTTTACATCGTGCTGTTAAAACTGCTCTTGATACCGAAGCTGATAGTGTATTGGTTGTTCTAGGCTTTGATCACGAAAAACATAAACATGCCTTACAAGATCAACCTGTTGAATATGTTGTTAATCCTCAATGGCAAAAAGGAATTGGAAGTTCTATTAAAGCCGGCCTCGACAGATTACTTCAACTTAAGCCCCTTACTGAGGGTGTTATTATAATGGTATGTGATCAACCATTTCTTACAACCACCCATCTTAGTCAACTAATCTCCATATTTCAAAAGGAGAAAAAAAATGTGGTGACATCCACTTATGACGGCGTTGAAGGAACGCCTACTCTATTCAACAGGTCTTTGTTTGACGATATATATAAGTTAGCCGATAATGAAGGAGCAAAAAAAATTATCTCTCAAAGCAAATCAAAATCTCATGTTGAATTCAAAAACGGAAGTATAGATCTTGATACTCCTGAAGAGTATACTAATTTCCTTCTTCATTATAAAAATCTTAACGCTTAAATTACTCTGGGAAAATTATTTTCAGAATGGATGTTATTGCCGCAACATCCTTTGCCCAGAAATACTTTCCTCCAGTTTGCAGAGAGATTTGTTTCAGGTCTTTATCTACAAAAGTATTAGTATATATCATTGGTCTTCCTTGAGCATCATGGCCCAGCGGCACTAATCCCTTGGTTCCAACACCAATAGTATAAACCTTAATTCCATATTTTTTAGCATGATTGATAGCAAGCGATAGAGGACAAATTCCAGCATTATTTTCACCATCACCAATAACAACCAAGATGGGGTTAGGTGTTTTTTTTAATGCATGACACCCCAACCACATGGCATCGCCAATAGCCGTACCTATTTTTGGAAAGTAGTTAAAAGAAATATCTTTAAAGAGACTGTAGGCATAACAAGAATCTGGTTTATTTATTTGTTTAAGTTTAGCCTCACCTGTAAATGCGATTAGACCAATATCACAACTTTTTCTTTTCGTCAAGAAATCTCGAACACCATGTTTTATTACTTCTAATCTATTTGGTTGATAATCTTCCATCAGCATGGATTCAGAGGCATCAAGAAGAATCATTTTAGGATATACATTATATAAACCAGACTTTGGTAGTGTATTTTTTTCCACTGATGATTCTACCACTATGTTTTTTTTCGACTGGAGCTTTACAAGTTTATTTGATGTAGGGTTAAAATAGGCAAAGACAACATTCTTATCTAATTGATAGGTGCCTTCTTTATTGAACACCATTGAATAAATGAAGGACTTCGTTGAGTAAAAATTATCATCAATTAAAGTGTCTGTATAAGTGATATCAATAAGATTGGCCTCAACATGCATAGATGATAGACGAGGAGGTTCAATAGGGAAAGTGTTTCCGTCGCCTTGAACGGTAATAGAATATAAAAAAGGTTCTCCGGCCACCACAGCAATTTACAGAAACTGAATCCTCCAAAGTAAACTTACCAACAGGAAGAAAAGAACTATTCGTATTTGTTAGTGTTGAAGGTAAAGCCTTAACAGTAATTACAAGAGGTTTGGAGGAAAATTGAATAGTATCCATTTCAGAACCATTTATATATTTCCGTTTTAGAATTTTAAGAGGAATACTTGGAAACTGAAGGTTTCGTACCTCTGTTGGACAATAAACTTCTTTATTAACACTGTATGACATGTAATGCTCGTTGCCGATATGTATAGGCATCGGTACTATGGTCGTAATAAATCTATTTCTACGCCAACATGATTTCAAGTCAAACGGTCCATCCAGTAAAGATGGTACTTGCTTATCTAAATTCGTAAACGAAATCGGCGCCTTATTTAGTACGTTAACATTGAGTGCCCAATCCACCAGAACACATTCACCAACATAAACTGTATTTTCATTTGATGTGAGTGACATGTGCGCTACGGGTCTTGGCGTATTTCGAAGATGTTTCGGATTCCTATACCTGATAACAATTCCTGCTATCGAATCTAAAGACGCATTGGGCGATAAAGCACTTGAAGAAATAAAACCAGACTGGAAACTAGAAGACAAACCAGGAGATGGAGATATTCCATAAACATTGTGATCCCAATCAACTACAATAACTGTAGCTCCTGGTTCGACCTTACCTACTACATCAATTTGATCACTCTGCAAATAAATATTCCAGTTCGGCGACGTTGCTGTTACGGACTTACGCTTAATGGTAGCACTGAAAGGTTTACGAATATTAAAATATAGATAGGGTGGTGCCTCCTCTGTTTTTGGAACAGTAGTTTCTTTGTCTAGTGTAAAATCAATTGGCAAAACATATCTTGAATCAATTGGTACATTATTCTTTAAAGCTGGGTTCCATTTTGGAAAAAGTTTCACTAATCGAATACCCTCGTTATCTATTGATGGGAGTAAGCTTCTAAGAATTTTTATAGATTGAGGATTAATGTTCCCTGATTTTTCAACGATGAATTCAACAAACACGGTACCCTCGACCTTTTTTACAACGGCGTCTTTCGGATAAATAACCCTGTTCACTATATAGGCATACAATGAGTCATCACCACCAGGAAATGAAGCAATCACATCGGGCCTATCTTCTAAACCTTGTGTTTGTGCGAGGAGCAAACCAGAATAAAAAATGGAGAATACGAGGGTAACAATCCGAAGCATTGTAAAATATTATTATCAAAATACTGTAGCAATGTAACAATCTACTTCAACACACCTAGTTCTTTTCCAACTTCTGTAAATGATTTGATTGCATGATCCAAATGATGTCTCTCATGCGCTGCTGACATCTGTACACGTATCCGCGCTTGGCCCTTCGCAACCACGGGATAGAAAAATCCGATGACATAAATACCCTTCTCCAAAAGTTTATCAGCAAACTGTTGTGCCAACGGTGCTTCATACAACATGATAGGTACAATAGGATGTTCGCCTGGTTTAATATCAAAACCAATCTTTGTCATCTCAGCACGAAAATATTTTGTGTTTGCTTCCAGCTTATCACGCAACGCTGTTGTCTCCGATAACATTTTAAACACTTCAATAGAAGCACCAACAATAGAAGGTGCTAATGTATTCGAGAATAAATAAGGTCGTGATCGTTGGCGCAACAATTCAATAATTTCTTTTCTCCCTGAAGTAAATCCGCCTGATGCTCCTCCAAGTGCCTTGCCCAAGGTACCGGTTATGATATCAACACGATCCATAACACCTTTTAATTCTGGAACACCCCGACCAGTCTTACCTATAAATCCAGAAGAGTGACATTCGTCTGTCATCACTAATGCTTCATACTGATCAGCGAGGTCACAGATTTTATCAAGTTGGGCAACCGTTCCATCCATGGAGAATGCTCCATCTGTAGCAATTATAATTTGTTTTGCGCCTGCAGCTTTGGCATCCTGAAGTTGCTTTTCAAGATCAGCCATGTTGTTGTGCTTATAGCGATAGCGCATAGCTTTACATAGCCGTACGCCATCGATAATAGATGCATGATTAAGCTCATCAGAAATAATGGCATCTTCGGCACCAAGCAAAGGTTCAAAAACACCGCCGTTGGCATCAAATGCAGCAGCGTAAAGAATTGTGTCTTCAGCGCCAAAAAAGGTTGAGATTCTCTCTTCAAGTTCTTTGTGTATATCCTGTGTGCCACAAATAAAACGAACTGACGACATACCGAAACCGTGAGTATCGATAGCATCTTTCGCTGCCTTGATTACTCGTGGATGCGATGATAATCCTAAATAATTATTGGCGCAGAAATTAATAACTTCTTTTCCATCGCTTGTTTTTATTTCAGCTCCCTGTGGGGTAGTAATGATTCGTTCACGTTTATAAAGGCCAGCTTCTTTAATAGCCTTTAGCTCCTGTTGCAAGACAGGCTGAAGTTTTTTATACATACACTAACTGATTTTAGGTTTGGGTTTAAATACGGGTCGCGCTGGTTTAGCCGGCGATGGTGGAGGAGCTGGTTTAGATTCTGTTTCTTCGGTTTTAGTTACTTCATCTTTCTTTATTGTATCATCATTTTTCACATCAGCAACATTTTGCTGATTGGATTGAACAGGCTGCGCCTCAATCTTCTTTTCGGCAGGTTTAGGTTTTTCAATAACCTGAAGTGGCAATGTATATTTTCTTCGCAGTGGATTTATGAGATAGAGTTTTTGAGCCGTGAAACTGTTAGGATGCATTTGCTCAAATTCAGTTTTCCAGTTTTCAAACAAGGCAGGCTCTGCTTTTTGAAAAGCTTCCTCGTCAATTTTTTTTCTAATCAGGTAATCGGTAAAAGTCATAGCCCAAAGTTAATCGGATAATTAAAAGGTGTCCTAACACGCGGTAGCTAATCCATAAATTTATTTTAATTTCACGCCGAAATAAAACCTAAAATGAAGAGGCAGAGAATCTTAGTTACAGGGGCAGGCGGACAGCTTGGCTCTGAGCTTACCATGGGCTTGTGGAATATCTATGGGAAGGAAAATGTGATAGCCTCTGACATCAAGGAGCCTCAGGGCGAACTTGCAAAAGGTAATTTTGCAAAACTTGATGTACTTCATGCACAAGAATTAACTGACTTCCTGAAAAAAAATGAAATAACGCAAGTATATCATTTAGCAGCTGTGCTCTCGGCCACGGGTGAAAAGAATCCACGTTTTGCCTGGAATCTAAACATGGAAAGTCTGATCAATGTATTAGAGGCTGGAGTTGAATTAAAACTTGATAAAATATATTGGCCCAGTTCTATCGCTGTTTTCGGTCCAACAACACCAAAAATAAAAACTCCTCAGGATACTATTATGGACCCCACCACTATTTACGGAATCAGCAAGCAGGCTGGTGAACTTTGGTGTGAGTGGTATTATAAAAACAAAGGTGTTGACGTGAGAAGTCTTCGATACCCAGGGTTGATTGGATACAAAACAAAACCTGGTGGCGGCACTACAGATTATGCTGTTGATATTTTTTTCAAAGCCTTGAGCGACAAAAAATATGAATGCTTTCTAAAGCCTGACACGTATCTACCTATGATGTACATGGACGATGCCGTTAAAGCTACACTCGACCTGATGGAAGCGCCGAAAGAAAAAATATTAGAACGATCGAGCTACAACATTTCGGCCATGAGCTTCTGTCCTTCAGAAATTGCAGCAGCAATAAAAAATCACATACCCGATTTTGAAATAACATACAACCCTGACTTCAGACAAGCCATTGCTGACTCGTGGCCAAGATCAATTAATGATGCTAATGCACGCATAGACTGGGGTTGGACTCCGGCGTATGATCTAGAGCGAATGGTTGACACAATTTTAAAAGCACTCGCAACTGTTCCTGTATAATTTTGCAGACACTATTACTAACGAACGCTTGACATCATAGCTCTAACTACGCATTAATAATTCGCTGGTAAAATTTATTATCCGTTTATCACCAATACGCAACAAGAACATTAAACTTGCGTAATGACATTCGTATTTATAATCGTCAGATAAAATCATCCAAACACTCGTTACTATTTTCTATGAGTACAAATTCTACTGCAGGTATTATCACGCAAAAAGCAGTTGAGATAACTATCTTTCCAATCTTGATTGCGATCAGTTTTTCACACATGTTGAATGACACTATTCAATCACTCATCCCATCGATTTATCCTTTAATTAAAACATCGTTGAATCTTAGCTTTGCTCAACTTGGTATTGTTACGCTCTGCTTTCAACTAACATCATCTATACTACAACCATTTGTTGGTATTTATACTGATAAAAGGCCACAGCCATTTTCATTAGCCATTGGCATGGGTGTAACATTGATTGGTTTAATTTCATTATCACTTGCATCGACATACGCGGCTGTTCTGATTTCAGTTGCATTTGTCGGCATGGGCTCTGCAATTTTTCATCCGGAGGCATCACGTGTAGCACATCTTGCATCAGGTGGTAAGCGCGGTCTAGCGCAATCACTATTTCAGGTTGGAGGAAATGCGGGTAGTGCCATCGGGCCATTGTTAGCCGCTTTGATTATTGTACCCTTTGGTCAGTTTAATGTTATCTGGTTTTCGCTTGCTGCTTTATTAGCTATTATCGTTTTATCATGGATTGGTAACTGGTACAAAGTGCAACGGCTTGGACTTAGTGCAAAAAAACACATTACAGAAATCAGAACCTCTGAATTGAAGACATCAGCCATACTGTCATCACTCGGTATTTTGTTATTGCTGATCTTCTCGAAATATTTTTACATGGCCAGCATGACAAGTTATTTCACATTCTACCTGATGGATAAATTTCATCTTTCAGTTGAATCTGCACAAATTCATCTTTTTATCTTCTTATTTGCTATAGCTGCCGGCACTTTTTTGGGCGGCCCCATTGGTGATAAGGTTGGCAGAAAAGTCGTAATCTGGATCTCGATACTTGGCGCCGCACCGTTTACAATATTGTTACCTTATGCTGATCTGTTTTGGACAACTGTTCTGAGTGTGTTGATTGGCTTTATACTTGCATCAGCATTCTCGGCAATACTTGTTTATGCACAAGAGTTAGTGCCCGGCAAAGTTGGTTTGATCTCAGGATTGTTTTTTGGATTAGCCTTCGGTATGGGTGGAATTGGCTCAGCAGTGATTGGCAAATTGGCAGACGTTACAAGCATACAATATGTTTACACAGTATGTTCATTCCTTCCACTAATAGGTATACTGACAGTCTTTCTACCCAACGTTGAAAAGAAAAAGAACACCATGTAACACAATGTTTGAATGAGGTATCAAACTCTACTCGACTGATGAATTAAAAAAACAGAGGCTGCATTAAAAAAAATGCAGCCTCGTTTTATTTATAGTTGCCATTATTTTATTCATACACTAATGCTCTCGTCGTTAGTTCAGCACCGTTAGTTACATATTTGACGATGTATACACCTGTAGCAATTGGTGTATTAAATCCTATCGTATTATCAGAGATCTCATATCCAAAAACTTGCATACCCAAATTATTATAAATCAAAACTCTGTCTGCATCTTCTTGTTCAAAATTGGTTTTTAATTGAATAGAAGTTGCAGATGCAGGATTAGGTTCTACCCATATCTTTTTCTCACCACTGTATGTAACAGATACAACTTTGAAATACTCAACAGAGTAATCAAGATCAATGGCCTTTAATCTGTAATAGTTAACTCCAATAAGAGGATACTCATCCACAAATGCATATTTGGATTCTATGTTATAAATATTCTGACCTACTCCTTTAACAAAACCTATTGAATCAAAGTGAATTCCATCAGTAGATCGCTGAATAACGAACTTATCGAAGTTCTCCTGCATAGAAGTTGCCCATTGCATATTCACTCCATCCTGCTCAGCAACACAATAGAAGTAACTTAACTTTATTGGCAAGACTGAATTATATCCTGATTCTGAATAAACTAATGGTCCTGTAAAGCCTCCGGAAGGTTCACAATATGGATTTCCATTATAAGCACACATTCCTGAGTTCGTTCCGCTACAACTGTTACAAGTGCCAGCACCTTTCATAATATTCACACCACAAATCGATAACCTGTCTATACCTGTACTTCCCACATCAATCGTTCCACCACTTTGGATTGCTACTGTATAGCCACAACCTGAAGAAGAACCCAGATCAAGTTTTTTAGAAAGACTTACCAACCCGCCACTATACACAACAAGGTTAGCATTTATAACAACATCGGCCGTAACACTTAGCGTACCATAAACATCAATGCGAGTTCCTGTCCATGTATCTGCAGTTCCATCGAAAATTACTGTAAAACCAGCAGGGATAACTAAAACCGTATAGCTTCCGGCGTTGCCGCCTTCAGCGCAACTTGGTCCAGGATTAGCCCAACTCAATGAGCTGGTACCTGTTACAGTACATGTCTGCGACAAAGCAGCTTGGCATATTGAGATAAAAATTAAAATACAGATTAAAACCCTCATTAGAATAGAATTTAACGAAGAGGGCTGTTGGTTTTAAGTAGATTGCGCCAAAGGTAAGTAGACACATACTTATGTAATTGCTCCTATAAGGAATTATGCGACCAAGAAGGGAAAATGAGAGATTAAGCTAGCTAGTTAAACCACAAAAACGTGAAGAACATTAAGAATCCTTGTGAACCTTCATGTTCTTCGCGACTTAGTGGTTTAAACGTTTAGTACAAATAAAAACCAGGTATAACAGAATTTTACTTGATCACTATTTTTTCCACATGTTGAAAAGAGCCCGACATATACTTTAGAATATATGCGCCTTGTTTCAATGAAGTATTGAATACAATCTCATGGTTTGCATAATTCACAGTGGCGTAGGTTACCATCGAACCTGTAAAGTCAGTCACCACAACGGTGTCATTTGTTTGAGGCTCAAAATTCACAACAAAGTTTACAAACTCACCAGCTGATGGATTAGGGTAAATTGAAAAACTCTTGTCGCCTCCAAACTCAATATAAATCACTTTCGAGTATTCAAATGAATTATCAAGATCGATTGATTTTAATCTGTAGTAATTTTTGCCAAGGAAAGGGTTCATATCGTTGAAAGAGTAGTTCTGGATAATGTTAGTATTGCCCACACCTTTTACTTCACCTATACTTTCAAATACAGATCCATTAAAAGAACGTTCAATCACAAATTTGTCGAAGTTCTTTTCAAAAGATGTTGACCATGCCAGGTGAATAATATCACCTTCTACTGATGCTTTAAAAGATACCAATGTGATTGGCAACGGGCTTCCTGATAGACTACCAATGTAGTTCCAAAATGGAAGGTCATTAGATTTGAGTTGAGCCTTGGTGCCAATTGTGCCAGATGTAAATTGTGCCGTTGTTGTTCCGTTTACATAAAGACCAATAACAGGCGAGCTGTCTGTACCTGTAGGAGATGATGATGAATTGCTGTTTGTAACTGTATTACCGCCACCTGTTGTAATATCAATCTTTCCATGTACGTAAGCTTGTCCACCACAATTAATAGTAACAAGTGTACCCGTAGACGATGTACCATCAATATTACCGAATATAACCAAGCGACCATTTTGTTTAACTGTAACGTCACCGCTACCTGTTAAAACTAAATTTCCTTTTATAACGGCATCAGCATAGTATGTTATTGTAGAGCCACATGATGAAACATCTGTGCCAACCAATAACCATGGATTGGCATTAACGGTCATATTACCATTAACAACAAATTCAGAATTTGAAGATGCATTAGGATATAGTTGTATTAAACCATTGGCTGTAGCCGATCCTGTAATAGTAACGTTTTTGTAATTATTAAACTGATTACCAGAGTTGCCCTGTGTTAAATTACCATTCACCTGCATTGTTCCGTTGTTGGTTATAGATCCATCTGATGAAATATTACCATTCACCGTAACTGTACCATTATTAGTTAAAATCGCGTCACTGTTAGCTGTAGTAGTAAGAGCTGTTGCAGTTAACGAGGCACCACTTGCTACAGTAACTGTTCCTGAGCTTCCGATAGTTAAACTCTGCAGATTTGCTGTACCACCATTAATAGTAAGTTTATTTCCTCCATTGATCGTTAATGCAGAGCTGGCATAACTAAGTGTTCCAGATGATAACACGATCTCTGAACTACTTCCTCCGTATGTTATAGTTGTTGGAGAAACTGTTCCGCCCGTATTCAAGGTTAACTTTGAAGATCCGCTTAATGAGATATTTCCACCAAGTGTAGTTGCTGTAATGGATGCGCCGTTTAGAATTGTTACGCTACCCGGTATACTTAATGAAGATGAGTAGCTAAAGGTTTCAGAAGCACCAACATAAAGACTACCGGTAAGCGTTAAAGTACCCGAGGTATAATTGAACTTAGAACTGGCATAGTCAGTCATTGTTAAAGTGCCAACGCTAAGAGTCCCGCCTGACATTGTAATTTGTGATTGATTATTAACTGACAGTGTGCCCGATACATTCAGTGAACCACCTGTGTTAATAATGAATGAGATACCACCACCTTGCATATCCATATCTCCTGTAACTGTAACAGAAGCCCCACTATTAATAGTTATCGTTGTACTTCCCCACCCTGTAAAAGAAGCACCCGAAGCAAAGGTCATCGCATGATTGACTATAACATCAGCAGCTATTCCACCAGGAGTTGGCGCTACTCCACCAACCCAATTAGATCCTGTAGTCCAGGCACCGCTGGCAGATGAAGTTTGTGCAATTGAAATACTTACAACACTGGTAAATAAAAACAATAGAATAAAAATGCTCTTCTTCATGGGGAGTAAGCAATTAAAGTTTCGGTTTTTGTAATGGTATTTACCAAGTATGAGGCCAATGAGTAAAACACTCATGAGACTTTACTTAGGTTTATGGCCCGAGAGGAATGCCTTAGTCTAAAAAATCAGAACAACTGCCCTGAAAAACCTCAAAAAAAACAAAAAAATCCCACATGTACTCTATACTTCAATAACAATATTCTATAGTTTATAAGATTAACTTAATGCCAAATCTGAGTTAAAAATCCAAAATAGGGCTCTGAGATTCCCTTTTTAGGAATTTATTTAACTGATAAAATGAATCAAAAATTACATTCGTTTTCGTGCTAATTTGCGTTTCAATTTTGAACGACCAAACTGTTTATGAATAACCTCAAAGTCAATCAGAACAATCATATTTTAACAATTACACTCTCCAGACCAGCAGCACTGAATGCATTAAACGTAGCTACGTTGGATGAATTGGAGCTCACTATAAAAGATGCGCTTGCCAACAAGGATATAAGTGGTATCATTATAACTGGCGATGGTGAAAAAGCTTTCGTGGCGGGTGCTGATATAAAAGAGATTGCCTCTTTAAATAAAGATCAGGCGTTTAAACAAGCACGCAAGGGTCAGGATCTTTTTAAAATGATCGAAGATAGTCCTAAGCCAGTTATTGCAGCTGTCAATGGCTTTGCATTAGGAGGAGGTTGTGAGTTAGCTATGTCGTGTCACATTAGAATAGCTACCGAAAATGCAAAGTTCGGCCAGCCAGAAGTAAACCTTGGATTAATCCCTGGCTATGGTGGTACTCAACGACTCACACAACTCGTGGGACGTGGTAAAGCATTAGAATTACTTATGACTGCGGACATGATCTCTGCTGCTGATGCAAAAACTATCGGACTTGTAAACCACGTTGTTTCAACTCGTGAAGAACTAATGACTGCTGCTACCGACATGCTAACTAAAATTCTCAGCAAAGGTCCGCTAGCTATTGCTGGTGTAATCAAAAGTGTAAATGCCGGATTTGCATTTGAAGGCAATGGCTATCAGGCAGAGGCTGAAAATTTTGCAGCCTGCACTACCACCTACGATTTTAAGGAAGGCACATCGGCCTTCATCGAAAAAAGAAAATCAATCTTTAAAGGAGAATAATACTTGAGCAAAATAAAACGCCTGGCAGGTGACACCGTTCTCTACGGACTTGGCAGTATGGTTCCGCGAATGCTGAACTTTCTCTTACTTCCCTTGCATACAAAAACAGTTTTCAATCCTGGTGAGTATGGCATTATCACAAAACTTTTCGCTATTGTTGGCTTTGTCAACATAGTATACATGTTTGGCATGGAGACGACCTTTTTCAGATTTGCCTCTAAACCAGAAGCCGATCAGAAAAAAGTGTTCAACGTTGCTCAAACCACAGTGATAGGCATAAGCTTGGTTCTATCAACCATCTTTATACTTTTTGCAAACCCACTGGCGATTTCCTTAGGCATTCCAGAGCATCCTCAATATATCGTGTGGCTCACACTGGTTATGTTTATTGATGCACTGGTGGCCATACCTTTTGCTCGACTGAGACTTGAGCGTAAACCTATCATTTTCTCTATAGGTAAAATTATCAATGTGTTAATCCTAATCGGACTTAACTATTATTTCCTGGTATTGAACAAACAACATTATGATAAAACTATAGGGGTAGGTTATGTGTTTCTGGCCACGTTAATTGCTAATGGTTTTTATCTTGTTTTTCTTTTCCGATCTCTTATAAACTGGCGACCGGCCTTTGATAGGAAGGTATTCAAATCCATGATTGTGTATGCATATCCCATAATGCTCACGGGTTTGGCTGGCATGACTAATGAAACATTTTCGCGTGTAACGTTAGAGTGGTGGCTCCCTGAGAATTTCTATCCGGGCCAATCAAATGAATTTGCGTTAGGTGTATTCGGTGCGTGTTACAAGTACGCCGTGTTGATGAGTCTGGCCGTACAGGCATTCAGATTTGCAGCTGAGCCATTCTTTTTTTCAAATGCCGCTGATAAAAACTCGCCGCAGCTCTTCGCCCGGATAAATCATTATTTCACTATTACATGCTGTGTACTGTTGCTTGGCGTCGGCATCAACATGGACATCATAAAACATTTCTCAGGCGAAGCATATTGGAGTGGGTTATCGGTTATCCCTGTTTTACTATTAGGTTATCTCTTCTTGGGTATATACTACAATCTTACAGTATGGTTTAAACTAACAGATAAAACTTATTTCGGAACCATCATTGCCGTGGGCGGCGCTGTATTGACCATTGTACTCAACTATGTACTCATCCCCATTGCTGGTTATATGGGCAGCAGCATAGCAACACTCCTCTGTTATTTTCTTATGGCAGCAACATGCTATCTGATAGGACAAAAATATTATCCCATACCGTATAGAATTTTTTCAGGATTGCTATACATTATAGGTACAACTGCTCTTGTGTATTTGGTGAATGCAATCGTGATCGATAACCAAGTGATGGCAACAGTCATTCATCTTATTGTGATCATCATTTATCTGTTTATTATTTATTTAATGGAAAGAAAAGAATTAAGACAACATGTAGGCTGATTTTTAATAGCTTTACAATAAACACCCAATTATGAACATCATTATTCCAATGGCCGGACTCGGCAAGCGTCTGAGGCCACATACCCTTTCAGTTCCTAAACCTTTGCTGCCTATAGCTGGCAAACCCATTGTGCATAGACTTGTAGAAGATATAGCCAAAGTATGCACTGAAAAAATAGATGAGATAGGTTTTATAATTCACCCAAGCTTTGGAAAAGAAGTTGAAGAAAGCCTCAAAGAAATTGCCAAACAAGTAGGTGCTGTTGGAAAGATCTTCTATCAGGAACAAGCGCTCGGCATTTCACACGCATTACTATTTGCTAAAGAATTATTTACGGGCAAAGTAATCGTGGCCTTCGCCGATACTTTGTTCAAAGCAGATTTCAAACTAGACACCTCGCGCGATGGCATCATCTGGGTACAAAAGGTTGAAGATCCATCTCAATTTGGAGTTGTTCGACTGAATGATAAAAATGAAATTATAGAACTTGTAGAAAAGCCTTCAACATTTGTGTCTGACCTCGCCATCATTGGAATTTATTTCTTCAAGGATGGAAAAGCTCTTGCCAATGAAATGCAATATTTAATTGACAATGACATTAAAGAAAAAGGAGAATATCAATTTACTACGGCCCTGCAAGGTTTAAATAAAAAAGGATCAGTTTTCACTACTGGCCAAGTAACAGAATGGCTTGATTGCGGAAATAAAAATGTAACTGTTCAGACTAATCAGCGCTATTTAGAGTTTATTAAAGATCAAAAGCTCATTTCATCAAAAGCCAAATTGATCAACAGTGTAATCATAGAACCAGTTTTTATTGGTGATGGTGCCATCATAGAAAATTCAGTTGTAGGCCCACATGTATCAATTGGTGAAAGTAGTCACGTAGTAGATTGCCGCATCACAAACACAATTATCCAAAAATCCACCAAAGTATCTAAAACCGTACTTGAAAACAGCTTGTTGGGAAATTTCGCTATTTTTGAAGGTAAATCCACCGATTTGAGCTTAGGCGATTATAGCACTGTTACACCACCAAATTGATATTCAGAATATTCCATAGAGCCATTACAATTTTGATCGTTTTGCTGGTTTTTTTAAGTACAGCAACCGCTCAAAAGAAGAAAAAAGGAAACGCCGATCAACCCCAGGGCATTAAACAGCGTGAGGCCGAATTCTATTTTACTGAGGGTGAGAAGTTTTTCATTCTGGAAGACTATGCCAAAGCTTTATTGTACTACGAACGCTCCCAGGAAATAGATCCTGAAAATGCAACCATTCATTACAAGATTGCAGAAGTTCTTGCTAAAGGCACCCGACAGGAGGATTTGCAAAAAGCTTCGGCCAGCATTGAGACTGCGCTGAAATTAGAAAAAGGCAACAAATACTTTTATCAGCTTGCCGCCAGCATTTATAACGGACTAGGAAAATTCGATAAGGCTGCCGAGGTCTACGAGGAAATGATTAGTGAAATAAAAGGCACTGATGAATACCTTTTTGAACTGGCAGCAATTTATCAATATGCCAACAAACCTGAGGAAGCAATAAAAGTATACAACAAGGCCGAAAATATTTTAGGAATCAATGAAACTTCCTCTATTCAAAAGCAAAGACTATATCTGGAGTTAGGCAAAACAAAAGAAGCCATTGCAGAAGGTGATAAATTGATCAATGCTTTTCCAGATGAAGAGCGATATGTTATGGGCTTCTCAGAGATACTGGCTCAAAAGGGACAACGTTCATTAGGTATCTCCTACCTCGAAAAATTTATTCAGACGAATAACAATTCAAACAATGCAAAGATGTTACTCGCCGGAATGTATCGTGACTCTAATCAGGAGCAAAAAGCCCGCGAGTTGTTAGTTCCCTTGTTTGAAAACAGTTCTGTTGACCTGAACAGTAAAATAATTATTCTTGGAGCCTATAGTACAGAGATCAATCAAAGTAAATCAGCTGGCAACACTGAGACTGAAAAGCAGGAATTTGCTTTGAAGCTTTTTGAAAAACTTGTCAGCACTTACCCAAACGAAACAAACGTTCACATATTAGGAGGAGATCTTTATCTGTCAGCAGGCAAAAATCAGGAAGCTCAGACTCAGTACCTGAGAGCCATTGAATTGGGCGACTCTAACTACGAGGTTTGGCAAAATCTGTTATATATTGAATCACAACAAGATCAATTCGATAATATACTGAAGCATACTGAAAGTGCATTAGAGCTTTTTCCTAATCAGGGCATGCTCTATTACTTTAATGGCTATGCTAACTTCAGAAAGCATCGTTATACAGATGCCGTTGATGCTCTTGAACAAGTTAAAAAACTCATAACCGATAATAAATCATTGTTAGCAGAAGTCAACAACATGCTTGGTGATTCATACAACTCGCTGAAGTTGTATGAAAAATCCGATCAGGCCTTTGAAGCAGCGCTGGCAATAACACCTAATAATTACAGCGTGCTAAACAACTATAGCTATTACCTTTCTCTTCGCAAAGAGAACCTGGAGAAAGCAGATAAAATGGCTTCACAACTTGTCAAGAATAATCCCGATAATCCTACGTATCTTGATACTTATGCATGGGTACTTTATGTTCGTGGAAAATTTAAAGATGCCCGTAAAATTATAGAACGTGCAATTAACACCGGGCAAGCCAACGCTACCCACATAGAGCATTATGGCGATATCCTGTATCAACTGGGTGAAGTAAATGAAGCCGTGCAACAATGGGAAAAGGCGCGAGGCTTAAATGCAAAAAGTGAAACTCTCAATAAAAAAATAGCCAACAGAAGAGTATATGAATAAAACCACCAGGTACTTTCTTCTTCTCCTGCCATTTATATTGATGGCCTGCAGCAAGAAGATTATAAGCCCCGTTTTAGTAACACCACCCAAACCAACACTCGCAATAGAACAGATTGACTTTGAATATTTTCATGGCAAAGCGAGAATGGTTTATCAGGATAATAAAAAAGAACAAGAGGCTAAAGCCAACATTCGTGTAAGAAAAGATTCGGTAATCTGGATTTCATTTAACCTGGTAGGCATCCAGGGAGCACGAGCACTCATCAACAAAGATTCTATTACAATTCTTAGCAATCTTAAAAACGAATATTATGTTTTTGATTACAAGGAACTCTCTAAGCGTTACAATTTCGAAATTAACTATGATGTAATTCAGGCTGCTTTGCTTGGCAACCTTATTATCGCAAGAACAGATAACGACGTTATAGAACAACACAGCTCCGGTTATTTACTCAAACAACAAGCAAATAACATCAGCATTTCAAACTATATAAACGGAGCCTCTATGAAGATAGAGCGCGTTGATATGAAGGAGACGACAAATAACAATACCCTTACTATCAACTATTCAAATTTTCAACCTGTAGGCACTAAGGTGTTCCCATACAATGGCACACTATCTATTTTTTACAAAACACTTTCCGGTCTGTTAAGCACAACTATTATTTTTGAATACAATAAGGCAGAAGTTGGCGATCGTGAGCTCAAGTTTCCATTCAACATACCAAAACGCTATGAGCGCAGGTAAACTTGCTCATATTATTTTTTTTCTGATACTGTTTTCCCTTTCGGATGCGATAGCCCAGAAGACAAAATCACAATTACAGAAAGAGAAGCAACAGAATCAGGAAAAGATTAAAGAAGTAGAAAAAATTCTGGCTGAGACCTCAGCTCAAAAGAAAAATACACTTGGCGAACTTAGTGCGCTGAAACAACGTATTCAGCAACAGGAAAATCTTATTACTTCCATAAAAGGCGAGATGAGTTTTCTCGATACAGAGATCGGAGAAAACAACGGCATTATTCAGGTTCTTGAAGAAGACCTGAAGAAATTAAGAAAAGAATATGCTGCCATGATTTTCGCTGCGCAGAAAGCAAATAACAGCGCCACCAGACTTACATTCCTATTCTCTGCACAATCATTCGATCAGCTGGTTATGCGCCTTCGATACATGGATCAATATGCTCAAACCAGAAAACTTCAGGCTGACCAAATCATAAAAGTACAGGATGAGTTAGGCGGGCAGGTTAGAGAAATCAGAGTAAAGCGTGATGAGAAAAATAAATTGCTCACCGAAGAAGTAACAGAAAACGACAACCTGACCGACCTTAAGAAAAAACAAAACTC
>DATCRE010000705.1:0-3061 GCA_036569145.1 Cyclobacteriaceae bacterium | reverse complement strand
AGCCCTGAATGCCTGATCTATCCGATCTGCGTTCAGGGCTTTTTGTTTCAGCACGATCTGAAAATAGTAAGTGTTATAGCGTTGAATTGAATCAACACAAATTCAAAGTCCTTCAGCTTTTTCAACCATATTTTTCGAACCTACATAGAAGGGAGTACGCTGATGTAATTCGTTGGGTTCGATATCAAGAATTCTTCTCTGACCATCTGATGCTTTGCCTCCAGCCTGTTCGGCAATAAAGGCAAGTGCATTGCACTCATACATTAGGCGAAGCTTGCCATTGGGATCTTTTGCCGTAGCAGGATAAATATAAACACCACCCTTAAGCATGTTACGATGGAAGTCTGCCACCAGTGACCCAATGTAACGCGCAGTATACTGATTGTCTTTACAATATTGAAGATAGTTCTTTACAGATTGAGGAAACGAATTGTAACCACCTTCATTTACAGAGAATATTTTTCCATCTAAAGGCATTTTCATGTTGGGATGCGATAGAAAATATTCGCCCAACGTTGGCTCATAGGTAAAACCATTTACGCCATGTCCTGTTGTATAAACCAACATCGTTGATGATCCATATAAAATATAACCCGCCGCTACCTGGTCGCTTCCCTTTTGCAAAACATCTGCATTCGTAATAGGTTGCCCAACTGCAGATTTTCTTCTGTAAATAGAAAAGATAGTGCCGATAGAAACATTCACATCAATATTAGAAGAGCCGTCAAGCGGATCAATAGCAATTACATAGTTACCATGGTTATTGAGATCCACGAAAGTGTCCATCTCTTCAGATACCAACGCACAAGCCTCACCTCCTTTGGTCAGTGCTCTCGAAAACCTGATGTTCGCCAGGAGGTCTAATTTCTGTTGCTGATCTCCAGCCATGTTGATAGAACCTATAGGTCCCATAATATCAATGAGCCCAGCCTTATTCACTTCTCGGTTTACTACCTTCGAGGCAAGGGCAATATCACGAAGCAACTGCGAGAGCTCACCACTGGCATATTGAAACTGATCCTGATTATTTTTAATAAAGCGATCTAAAGCGCTTCCGATAGGCTGGGCAATACGCGATTCTTCCATACTTTGCGAAACAAATTTTAGTTTGATCTTTACGGTCAGTTTAGGATTACAAAAATACAGCGCAAACGATTTAGTATTACAAAAATGAAGGTTTTTAAATTTGGAGGAGCATCACTAAAAGATGCGGACGGCATACGTAATGTAGCTTCCATCATACAATCGGCAAGAGAAAAACTTATTGTTGTGGTATCAGCCATGGGCAAAACAACAGATGGACTCGAGCGTGTATTTCAGAATAAAAATTCTGGACGTGAATTTCAAAGTGAGCTTCAGCAGACAAAGGCCTATCACGATTCTATACTAACAGCACTCTTTCCACAAAGCCACCCGGTTTTTAAAGATATCGATAAGGCATTTCAGGGACTCAAGCATGAATTGATGCAAACGGGAGAAGAAGACCAGGTTTATGACCAGGTAGTTTCTCTGGGCGAAATTCTATCATCCATTATTGTAAATCATTATTGTCAGCATATTGGTCTTAATGCTTCGTGGCTCGATGCCCGCAACCTGATCAGTACCGACAGTTGTTTTCGTGAAGGAAAAATAAACTGGCAGAAGACTTCAGAGAACATGAAGTCATTCCACAAAAATGCAGATGATAAAATCTGGATTACACAGGGCTTCATCGGAAAAACAGATGCAGGTTTAACGACTACCTTAGGACGAGAAGGGTCTGATTTCACTGCCGCCATTTTTGCATCACAACTCAATGCTGAATCAGTTACCATCTGGAAAGATGTACCTGGTGTTATGAGCGCAGATCCCAAAAGAATTCCTGATGCCGTTGTGTTCTCTGAACTTCCCTTTAAAGAAGCTGCCGAGATGACTTATTATGGTGCATCTGTTATTCATCCTAAAACTATAAAGCCATTAGCCAATCGTGGTATTCCATTAATTGTAAAAAACTTTACAGATCCTTCCCTACCGGGAACATTAATTCATGAGTGCAAGGTCACAAACCTGCCACCACTTATCGTGTTCAAAGGCAATCAATGCCTGATGTCATGCAAGGTTACAGATTACAGTTTTGTAAATGAGGAGCAGATGGGCATTATCTTCACAGCGGTCTCATCGTTAGACATTCGCATTAACGTGATGCAGAACTCAGCCATTTCTTTCTCCTTTTGCATCGACTTCAGAGAGAACAAAATAAAGGCTCTGATTGAAAAGCTTCAGCAATACTTTGAAGTTTACTACAACACCGGACTAACACTCATCACGATTAAAAATTATGATGAGGCTTCGTTTGATAAATATCGCAAGCGAAGCGGCATCTTGCTGGAGCAATCATCGCGCTCAACACTGCAAGTGCTGGTTAAGCTTTAAGTTTATTTTCTTTAAGGTGGTTGATTAAATTATCCATGGTTCGATCAAGGATATCAAACACTTCCTGAAAATCCTTTTCCTTTCCATAATATGGATCGGGTACTTCGCCTGGTCCTTGCGGATCGAACTTACGCATCATGTCAATTTTATCAGCATGCTTAGATGCGCCTTGTAATCTCATAATGTTATGATAATTGCTATCATCCATAGCAAAGATCATATCATAATACTCAAGATCAGCAGGTTTTAACTGTCGACCGCGGTGATCGATCTTCACACCATTCCGCAATGCATTCTGAATGGTGCGTGGATCGGGCGTGTCACCAATATGATAATTGGCCGTACCGCATGAGTCAGCTTCGAGCCAATCAGTTAGATTGTTTTCCCTGATTTTATGTTTAAAAACAGCTTCAGCCAGGGGCGAACGGCAAATGTTACCCAGGCAAACAAACAGCACTTTAACTTTCATATTCAAATTTGGAGCGAATTAACAAAATGTGTGTCAGGTTTCAAGTTCCATTAACAGTTCAAAAGATTATTTTTATAGTCATGCTCTCTGACCATTTATAGAATTACTATTAAAAAAATATGTACAGACTTGTCCAATTCCTAAAACTCCAGTCGTCATGGGTTTTTAACAACTAAACTT
>DATCRE010000704.1:0-10412 GCA_036569145.1 Cyclobacteriaceae bacterium | reverse complement strand
CAGATGTTTAATCATTCCAGGAAGCAGGTTATTAACAACCCAGTTTTGAGCTTCAATGCTAATAATACCCATTTTACGAATATCAGCAATGAACTTACGTGTTTGCAATGACCGGAATGCATTTAGTAGCGCAGTATTAATGTTAATAAATTGATCGTCACTGCTTACCTTATTAAGATATTCCAGGAATAACGTGTCAAGGTCTGAATCGTAATAAATTTTAGCGGTCTTATCAAAATAGAATTCTTTCATAGCATCAGGAATGTTTGAGCGCTCTGTTATTTTTTTTGTGAAAGTCATGATTGTATTGAAAGAAATACCAATTGATGCAAGACGAAAAAGTATACTTCAGGAAGTAGCGATCCACATGAGATCAGTAGACTATAGATACACATTTAGTAGAATATTGAATAATATTACCTGAATAAAGCAGGTTGTTAATAAGCTAATTATTTGTTTGGACCATTCACCAATGGTATTGTATCTGTCAATACGTTAATAATATGTTCATTTCATACATCACCATTGTTTAGTAAATACGGGTTACAGAAACGGATGTTTTCAATCTCTTGGGACTTTTTGCTACCATTTCTGAGATTTTTTGATGCCTGAAATCAACTCGATAATATTCTAATTTTCCACCTTAAAAAATCGGAGTAGAATGCTTTGCTGCAAACTGTTTTCCGGATTGAGACTATAGACGATTTTTTTTTGTCTTAAGTAGTTTTTAATTTAATAGAATGTAAATAAGATGAACGGTGAGATATTTACCTGGTCATATATGCGACTGTGCTATACTTTTGGTATTATGGATTCTAATGTATTGAAATGACAGACAATTTGTATTTTGGTAAGACGCACACAAATAATTAATTAAGATACAGTGTGTTATCTAAGGCAATCACATTAACCAGTTAATGAAATCGTGAGAGAAGATAGTTTTTTTGGGGTTGGCAGGTTCGTCGTGATATTTCTGTTAGCGATGATGGCTATTAAAACATTCGGGCAGGAGCATCGCTTTATGCACATTGACAGCCACCAGGGTTTGTCACATAATTTTGTAAAGGCAATCTATAGAGACAAGACCGGTTTTGTGTGGATAGGAACCGAGTCGGGCCTTAATCGCTATGATGGTTATTCAATAAAGATATACCGGAATGATCCTGCTGATTCAGCATCTCTTCCTAACGATTATATAAGGCAATTATTTGACGCCCCCGGTGGAAAACTTGGTGTTGTTACCGGTGCGGGAGTTTGCTTCTACGATCCTGCAACCGAGAAGTTCTCAACTGATTTTCGTTTTCTTAAGAAAAATTCAATTTTCCGCCCAGCCGATGTTACGAATATAATTCACGACAATGCCAATAATTACTGGTTTTTACTGCGCAATAATGGATTGCTGTGTTATAATGAAAGAAAAAACTACACACAGCTTGTAAAGCATATAGACAACGATACCTCAACGGTCTGTACCAATAACATCACTTCACTCACGACTCATCTGGATGGAAGTTACTGGATAGCGCATTCCAATGGCATTATAGAGAACGCTACATTCGATAAAGGAAAATTTATTGTAGTGAAGAGAATATCTCTATCGCAAACTTCATTGCGTGACACCGATAAATCTTTACAGTGGGAATTAATGACAGATAAAGATGGTGACGTATGGGCATATATATCCAGTGTTGACGAAGGAGTTTTTTATTACAATACCAGTCAGAACAAAATATACCATCTCACGAAAAATTCTATACCCGTGGCGTTGAGTTCTGATGTGATTTCTGGAATTGTTCAGGATGATAAGGGGTATATCTGGATTTCTTCCAACGGCACCGGAATTGATATTTTTGATAAGAAGAGTTTTTCGTTAAGGAACGTTTCTCATGATTCAGACAATGAGACAACGCTTAGTGCAAATTCGGTTACTACCATGTTTAAGGATCGGGAGGGAATAATCTGGGTTGGCACTTACAAAAAGGGATTGAACTTCTATCATGAAAGTATGACACGGTTTCCAATTTATAATCGACATTCTAAACCTTACAGTTTACCTTTTGAAGATATAAATCATTTTGTGGAAGACCGGAAGGGTAACCTGTGGATTGGAACTAACGGAGGTGGACTATTATATTTTGACAGGGTGAGTGGAAGGGTTACAACGTACAAACATAACCCGAAAGATCCATATAGTCTAAGTAGTAATATCATTGTCAGTTTGTGTCTGGACCACGAAGACAAGCTGTGGATTGGTACTTTTTATGGTGGCCTAAACAGTTTTGATGGTAGTAAATTTACCCGATATCAGCATCATGCTGATGACCCCACAAGCCTCTCCGACAAAAATGTATGGGAGATTTTTGAAGACTCAAAACACCAGCTTTGGATCGGCACCCTGGGGGGTGGAGTTGATCTTTTTAACAGAAAGACGAAAACATTCACACGCTATTATCATCCACAACAAAAAGCGCTTCGCTCGAGCTATATTTCAACAATCAAGGAAGATACAAGAGGCAATCTCTGGTTTGGAACATCTATAGGTATTGATGTATTGATGAATGATTCTGGAAATATAGTTCATTTCGAGTCAGAGAAGAACAATCCTGCATCGCTTGGCAGTAATCTTATTCTGGGCATACTCGAAGATTCGAAGGGACGCATGTGGATAGGAACAGTTGGTGGACTTAGTGTATGGCAAAAAGAAACAAACCGGTTTATCAACTTTACGGAAAAGGATGGATTACCACATAATACAATCATGTCTATGGAAGAAGATGCTGAAGGCAGGCTATGGCTTAGTACCTCCAATGGATTTGCATGCGCCACTCCAGTTGTATCTGGCGATAGCATTCAGCTCCGTTTTACTAATTACTCTGAGGCCGATGGTTTACAAGGACAACATTTTAATGAGGATGCCTCCTTGAGAATGAGGAGCGGAGAACTTGTGTTTGGAGGAGACAACGGTTTTAATATTTTCAAACCGGGTGATATAGGGCACAGTAAAGCTAGATCACAAACTGTGTTCACCGATTTTCAATTGTTCAATCAAAGTATTCATCCAGGAAGGAAAGATGGCAATCACTTTACCTTGTCGTCTTCCATCACTACCAATCCTTCCATTGTATTAGCCGCGAGCGATAATGTTTTTTCGATCGAGTTTGCAACGCTCAACTTTATTCAGCCATACAAAGCCAAATATAAATATAAGCTTGAAGGATTTAGTCAGGATTGGTTGTTAACAGATGCGGCCAATCGAAAAGTTACCTTTACCAATCTCGATGCAGGTAATTATACATTTCGCGTTATTGCTTCAGGTGATGACGGTACGTGGAACGAAGAAGGTAGTTCTCTTGCTATTAAAGTGCTTCCTCCCTTCTGGAAGTCAAAAGAAGCCTATGCTATTTATATGCTTATTCTATTCATGCTTCTTTTCATAACACGTAAGGTTATACAGCAACGTGAGCAAATGAAATTTGCAATTAAACAACAGCAGGAAGAAGCAACGCGATCACGCGAGTTGGATATGATGAAGACAAAATTCTTTACCAATGTGAGCCATGAATTCAGAACGCCGCTTTCACTTATCCTTTCTCCATTGGAGAGCCTCAGTGAAAAAGTTAATGATGTGGACCAACGAAAGAATGTAGATCTCATACAAAGAAACACAAAAAGATTGCTGAATCTTGTGAACCAGCTTCTTGATTTCAGAAAAATGGAAGTTCACGATATTCGCTTTCATCCATCTGAAGGAGATGTTATCCAGTTTGTTCGTGAAACTGTCTATTCTTTTGCCGACATTTCAGAGAAAAAAAATATCCGGCTCACATTCGAATCAAACACCTCATCACTTGAAGCCATTTTTGATCGCGACAAAGTCGAGAAGATTTTGTTTAATCTTCTTTCAAATGCCTTTAAGTTTACCATGGGCAGTGGAGAGATTTCGGTTATTATAAATGTTAAAGATTCGTCTGAGAACAGTATTGTAGAAATCACTGTGAAGGACTCAGGAATCGGGATACCTGCTGAAAAGCATGAACTGATTTTCGAACGATTTTTTCAAAACGAGTTACCGGGCTCTATCATGAACCAGGGCAGTGGCATAGGCCTGGCTATAACAAAAGAATTTGTACGTATTCATGGAGGTACCATCCAGGTTGAGAGTGAACCGGGAAAAGGAAGTGCCTTTAGTGTTGTGTTGCCATTGAAGAAACTTGTTCATTCAGTTCATGAAACGGTAAGCGAGCCGGTGAAAGTCATCGATAATAATCAGAAAGAAAAATCGAGAGAATCAGGAGACAAGCCTTTGATCTTGTTAGTAGAGGATAACGAAGATTTTCGTTTCTATTTAAAAGATAATCTTAAGATATCGTATTCTGTAATTGAGGCTGAAACAGGAGAGGAGGGATGGAAAAAAGCAATCTCACAATATCCAGACCTGATTGTAACTGATGTGATGATGCCTGGCATGAATGGTATTGAGCTATGCAAAAAAATTAAAGATGATCAACGAGTATGCCACATACCCGTCATCCTGCTCACGGCCAGATCGGGCGAAGAACAACGACTTGAAGGATTTGAAGTAGGGGCTGATGATTATATTCCAAAGCCATTCAGTTTTCCGATACTGGAATCCAGAATCCGGAACCTGATTTCTTTGCGTAAAGATTTGCATACATTATTTGCAAATAAGAACGGAATTAAGGCAAGCGATATCCAGGTTACTTCATTAGATGAACAGTTTATTCATCGCTTCATTCAGATAATCGAAAACAATATAGCCAACAGTGATCTAACGGTGATAGATTTGAGTCATGAACTTGGTGTAAGCCGCGCTCAATTTTTTAGAAAAGTACAGGAATTGACTGGTAAATCTCCGTTGGAACTTGTTCGTACTATTCGCTTGCAGCATGCAGCACAGCTTCTTGAGAAAAGTCAGCTTTCTGTTTCTGAAGTTGCCTATCGTGTTGGCTTCAACAACCCCAAGTACTTCACTCGTCACTTTAAAGACCAATATCATGTGCTGCCATCGGCGTATGCCAGCGGTAAAAGAAGAAGCTAACAGAAATAGATTGCAATTAGATAATTGTTACCCACCTTTAGGACTATTTGTTACGTTCTCAAAAAAACTGTCTGCCTATTTTTGACGAACAAATTATTTGTCATTGAAACGAAAACTCAGAATTCTGCTATTTGTTGAAGTCATTATGTATATGCTTATTTCTATAAGCATTGCCTGGCTGATTACGCTGATCTAATGAAGAAGAAAGTGTTTCTAATACTTTTGTTCTTAGACCATGTATCCATCTTATATATGTCCATCAAAGAATAAAAGTTATAGATTAAAGACTTCTGTATACCATCATACTTGGACTTCTTGTCCGTCTCATTTAGACTAATTAATACCCCGCCCAATGTCATTATGCCATAATTTTGTCGCAAACGATTCAGTTGCGGGTGATAAAAGATCAAATGATATTATCTCACACCGAAACATTAGTTCTTGTAAATAACTAGAAAGAACCTCTAAGTTAAGTGAGATGCAGGAAGTCATACTGTTCGAATTTGAATTTCTTTCGCTGGGAGTATTTATATAATTAAAATTGAACAATGAAGATCAAATGTGCTTTTAAAATTTTTGTATTTCTTATTACAATTAATTCTTTTTCCTCGTGGGGGAAGAATGATGTTGAGTCACAACTGTTGGTTTCTCCGACAGCAATTTCTTTTACCTTGGAAGGAGGAACATCTGAAATAATAGTGACATCAAACACGCGGTGGAACATTAATAATTCTGCTTCGTGGTTACAATTAAGCCAGGTGGCAGGCAATAGCAATACTGTTATTCAAGTAAATGCAACGACTAATTACACCAACACTACGCGAACAGCGGAATTGATCATTAACATACCGAGAGGTCAGACCAGGCGTATTCTGGTTTCCCAGGTGCCTGCGATATATCCGTCTTATAACACATCACCTATAGCACCAGATGCCACAGGTATGAGCAGCAATGCCATTCAGTTAGCCGCTAATATCAAACTTGGCTGGAACCTCGGTAATACATTGGAAGCGATGAATAACAATACTACTGGCAATGAAACTGCGTGGGGAAATCCCGTAACTACAAAAGCGCTTATCGATCTTGTAAAAGCAAGTGGTTTCAATGCTGTAAGACTGCCATGTTCCTGGAACGGATACCTGGCCGATTCTGCTACAGCTAAAATCAAACCTAGTTGGCTTAACCATATAAAAGAAGTTGTGCAGTATTGTGTGGATAATGATATGTATGTGCTGTTAAATATCCATTGGGATGGAGGATGGCTGGACGAAAACATAAATCCAGGGAAACAGGATAAAACAAAAGCAAAACAAAAAGCATTCTGGGAGCAGATCGCTACACACTTAAGAGATTTTGATGAGCACTTAATGTTTGCCAGCGCGAACGAACCTCCAGTGGATGATGCCACAAAAATGGAGATATTGAATTCCTACCATCAGGCATTTGTTGATGCTGTCCGATCAACCGGAGGAAGAAACAGCTATCGTGTTCTGGTTGTACAGGGGCCTGGTACTGACATTGATAAGACAGAAAAGCTCATGAATAAATTGCCTTCTGACTTAACGCCAAACCGCATGATGGTTGAGGTACATTATTACGGACCATCTCAATTTTGTCTCTTAAGAGAAGATGCTACGTGGGGCAAGATGTTCTATTATTGGGGAAATAGATACCATTCAACAACAGATGCTTCGCGTAACGCTACATGGGGAGAAGAAGACTATGTAGTAGCAGAATTTCAAAAGATGAAAGCTAAGTTTGTCGATAAAGGCGTTCCGGTGTTGCTGGGAGAATTTGGTGCTCTCAGACATACTGCGCTTATGGGCGATAACCTGACATTACACCTTGCTTCAAGAGCATATTGGGATAAGTATATTACGCAACAGGCGCGAGCACATGGTATGCTTCCATTCTACTGGGATGAAGGATCGATCGGTAATGATGGTTTTGGAATTCTGGATAGAAAAAATCTCAAGGTGTTTGATCAACAGGTATTGAATGCATTGATAGAAGGAGCGAAGTAATAATTCATCTTAGATAAACTATAACATATTAAAAGCCGGGTCACCCGGAATACTATACATAATGAAAAATTTCTCAATAGTACTTTTTGCAATAATCATCCTTGGGTTTCAGCAAGTATCACTTTGTCAACCAAATGAAGTAAAAGCTCCAGGTAAATTTGAGCCTACCTGGCAATCGTTAAAAGAATATCAAACTCCTGAGTGGTTTCGTAATGCAAAGTTTGGAATATGGGCGCATTGGGGGCCTCAATGTCAACCAGAGCAAGGCGACTGGTATGGCCGATTTATGTACGTTGAAGATAGTGAACCATACAAATGGCACGTTGCTAACTATGGACATCCCTCTAAGGTTGGTTTCAAGGAAGTTATTAACGATTGGAAAGCACAGAACTGGGATCCTGAAAAATTGGTAGCACTCTATAAACGTGCAGGTGCGCAATACTTCTTTGCCATGGCTAACCATCATGATAACCTTGATCTATGGAACAGCAAGTACCAAACGTGGAATACATTGAAAGTCGGTCCGAAGAAAGATATTGTTGCAGGCTGGGCTCGTGCAGCTAAAAAAAATAATCTTCCATTTGGACTCAGTGTTCATGCATCTCACACATGGACGTGGCTTGAAACATCACAACGTTCCGATAAGAATGGTCCACTTGCAGGAGTACCTTATGATGGCAAGCTCACAAAAGCTGAGGGCAAAGGAACATGGTGGGAAGGTCTCGATCCACAAGAGCTATATGAACAAAACCATTCATTGAGTAGTGGCAGTGAAAATATATACACCCTCTGGAACCAATGGAGTTGGGAGAATGGTGCATCCATTCCTTCTGCCGAATACTGTGATAAATTTTATAACAGAACAATTGATCTTATTGATCAGTTTAATCCTGATCTTCTTTACTTCGATGATTCTGTTCTTCCACTATATCCTGTAAGTGATGTAGGACTAAAGATTGCAGCACATTACTACAACCGTAACATGGCAACACATCAAGGCAAACTTAATGGTGTGTTATTCGGGAAAATGCTTAACGACGAGCAAAAGAAATGTATGGTATGGGATGTAGAACGTGGGGCCCCTGAACAAATTCAGCCTCTTGCATGGCAAACCTGTACCTGTATAGGAGATTGGCATTATAAAAGATCCATTTATGAAAACGGACAATATAAATCAGCAAGAGATGTTGTTCATACGTTGGTAGATATTGTAAGTAAGAATGGAAACTTGCTTTTAAATATACCAGTTCGTGGTGATGGAACAATAGACGAAAAAGAAGTTGCTATACTAGAAGGTATAGCCGCATGGATGGATATAAATAGCGAAAGTATTTTCGATACTCGCCCGTGGAAAATATTTGGTGAAGGACCATCGACTGAAATATCTAACTCGGAAAATGCTCCTGGATTTAATGAAGGAAAAATAAAATATACCGTCAACGACATACGCTTCAATAAAAAAGGCGATATACTTTATGCTACTGTCATGGGAGCCCCAAACGATAAAATATCGATCAAATCTTTAAATAAAGACAAAGTCAAAATCAAACGTATCGAAATGCTGGGAAGTAAAGAACGAATTTCCTGGAAACAATATTCAGACAAACTGATAATTGAAAAACCAACATCTGTTTCAAATGATATTGCCGTAGTGTTTAAAATACAAATGAAATAAATGGCGATAGCACTGATTTGAATATATGAAAACAGTAAGACTAATTATTAACGGCTTATTAACCATGAATCTAAGAGTAATAATACTTTTAACCTTTATCTCATTCACCGTTTACTCTCAGACGAAGACGGTAGTATCACCAAATCAAAAAATAAAAATTGATTTGGTTAATTCGGAAAATTCCGATCACGGAGCATGGTATCTTAAAGTAAACTATTTGAATCGTGGGAAAACGTCTGAAGTAATTAGTCATATCGACCTGGGGTTATTGCGCGATGACCAGGATTTTTCAAAAAACCTGATATTGCTCAAAACAGGCAAGCCTCAATTGGTGAAGGAAGAATATACATCAATACACGGTAAACGGTCGAGGCGTAGCAATGCAGCTACAGAAACAGTTTTTTTCTTTGAGACGTCTGCTAAAGCAAAATTTAATATAGTCTTGCGTGCTTATAATGATGGCGTTGCATTTCGCTATGAGTTCACAGACACAAAAGGATCGTTTGTAGTGAAAGATGAGTTTACGGCATATTCAATTCCAAAAAAGAATGTGCGTTGGATGGAGAGTTGGAACACTGCAAATGAAAGAACTTATCTTGATATGAACGGTAATCAGGTACAGAGTCAGGAATGGGGTTATCCTGCTTTGGTTCAGGCAAGTGATAGTTCATGTTGGTTTTTATTGCATGAAGCCGATGTGAATAGAAACTATTGTGGAACGAAATTGAGCAACGTTGCTGATGTAACGAAATATAAGCTTACGTTTCCGAACCCGGATGACGGCAGAGGTACAGGTACGTCGGCACCTGCTATCTCACTTCCCTGGAAGTCTCCGTGGCGCGTTATCATTATTGGTGGTCTTGCAGACATAGTGGAGTCAACGTTGGTGGATGATGTGTCAGCACCTTCAACGATGAAGGATACAGACTGGATAAAGCCTGGCCTTGTTTCATGGAACTACTGGTCAAACAATCACGGCACAAAAGATTATAAGGTGGTGTGTGAATTTGCAGACCTCGCTGCTAAAATGGGTTGGAGGTATACATTGCTTGATTGGGAATGGGACACAATGGGCAACGGTGGTAATCTTAATGATGCTGTTAACTATATCCGTTCAAAAGGAATTAAGCCATTGCTCTGGTATAACTCAGGAGGAGATCATACTTGGGTTGGGGCAACGCCAAAAGATCGCATGCTAAACCATGCGAACAGAATGGAGGAATTTGCAAAACTTCAGAAAATGGGAGTGGCTGGTGTTAAGGTTGACTTTTTTGAAAGTGAGAAGCAAAACATGATTCAGTACTATCTTGATATTTTGGAAGATGCAGCAAAATTTAAAATGCTGGTATATTTCCATGGATGTATAGTGCCAAGAGGATGGGCACGCACCTATCCAAATCTCATGACACATGAAGCGGTAAAAGGAGCAGAGTGGTATAATAATATTCCGGACTTTACACTCGAAGCTCCTCAACACAATTCAGTGCTGCCATTTACACGAAACGTTGTAGGGTCAATGGATTATACTCCTGTAACATTTACAAATTCACAATACCCGCACGTTACATCTTATGGGCACGAACTGGCGCTTAGCGTTTTGTTTGAGTCAGCTTTGCAACACATGGCAGATCGGCCCGAGGGATATGATCAATTG
>DATCRE010000703.1:0-2895 GCA_036569145.1 Cyclobacteriaceae bacterium | reverse complement strand
CTTGATCTGATTATCAAACACTCCGGAACGCCAACGAAGCATACTTACCTGGATGATTACCTGGGAAATGATCATCCGCGTTATCCTATAAACATGCCAACACTACGAAAAGTAGTCAGTGCATGGATGAAAGATCACGCTGATCTGAGTGCTAAAGAATTTGCGGATCTGGTTAGTAGTTTGATAGAAGGAAAGTCATCGACTGAAAAAACTACCAGTGGTATTCTGCTGGACTATGCAACAAAAGAACAACGCACGTTTAATCCTAAACTTTTTAACACCTGGCTCAACCACATAAAAGGATGGGCAGAAATTGATTCGCTCTGCACAAGCAAATACACCGCTACAGAAGTGCTCAGGCAATGGAATATCTGGGAACCACAGCTCGTAGCATTTTCAAAAAGCAAAGACATCGGCAAGCGACGTGCTTCTATTGTTTGTTTATGTGTGCCGCTAAGGAAAGTAAATAATAAATGCCTGGCTGAACTAGCGCTGACTAATATCGATCGTCTTAAACATGAAGAAGATGTGCTAATAACCAAAGCTATTTCATGGGTGCTTCGTACCATGATTAAGCATCACAAAAAAGCTGTTGCCGATTATGTGAAGCTTAATCAAGACACCTTACCCAAAATTGCTGTTCGCGAAACTCTGACTAAACTAAAAACTGGTACGAAGACAAAACGTAAAGCAATCAGTTAGTTAATTTTAAAATCAGTAGGTTAGCACTTTGCGCACTAAGATTTTTCCATCAAGGTTCAATCGTAAAAAGTAAACTCCTTTCGAAAGTTTTGACACTTCTACATCCTTGTTGAATGGAACTGATTTTATTTCACCTTGAAAAATATCCTGAACAACCTGGCCATTTGTATTTAACAATTCAAGCGCCGCTTGTCCGGGTTGATTAATGGTGATATGCAAATTGCTGGCTGACAATGTTGGATTAGGAAAAGCTTCTAACAGTTTGAAGTCAAGTTCTTCCTCTGTTGCCGTAACATACTCAGACTTGACTCCTTTAAATTGTACAGCCATAATTGACAATGCCGGAAGTGAAACGCTAACAGCATTGCCTGTTGCCGTAACAGTAGATTTCTTAAGAGCATTGCTTGTATGTGAGTTAAATGTTTCTGTTGATGTAAGACCGCTTAACTTTAATGTTGCAAAACTGCCAGCATCGAGTGTAAATCCTTTGAAGCCAACATTTACTGTTTTCGATGCTGTTGTAGATCGGTTCACTAACATAATAGTTATAGAATCACCAGTTGCATTGATGGAAGGATAACCGGAAACATTCGTTTCATCTGTAGACGTTGCCGGGATAAACGTTGGTTTGTTGTAGCGGCTATATAAGTGCAGTGTTTCCCACATGCCAACACTCCATGTCCACGGTGTAAACATTTCAACTTCGGGATGCTTCATAAACTCGCCCAACGTGCTGGCATACCAAACGGCTATACCATTTGTGTTTGTGATGTTAACACCTGTCTCCGTAACACCTAACGTTACACCATGGTTGGCTGGTAAGTATTTATCAAGCCATGTTTTAATTCTGCCAAAAATATATTCTTTCGTTAATGAGTTGTCATAACCACCGTTGATCTTTTTAAGTCCGTTTGCCTCAGGAAAATCATACGTCTCGTCAAAGTAAACACGATGCATCTGCACTACCTGACTAACATCTGTGCTGCCTGGATAAAAGTGTATATCAACAACATCAAGCAACCTGATGCCAGTGGCGGCTTCCTCCTCTCCTACTCGTTTAATAAAATATTCAATCCATGCATAATTAGTTCCTCCAACATTTATAACATTACCATTCCAGTTATACCATTGCCACTCATTAGCTGTAACAGGACCTACCAGTTTAATATCCGGATATTTTGCACGTGCCATCTTGGCTACTGCAAAATATTTTTGCATGAAATCTTCAGCCGCAAGTTGTGTTGGCATAGCATCATCGTGTGTTCCACTCCAGATTTCAACTTCATTATCCATGTTCCAGTATTTGAAATTTTCTTTGTTCAGGCTAAGGTCAGTAAACCAATGATCGAGAATAGAAGTTGTTGAATCGGCAGTCCAGTCTTCAAGATAAAGATTGATGTCTCCTTCTTTAGCAGCTTTGTTACTTGCTGTAGATGGATTCGTTACTGCTGCCCAAGTAGATGGATTAGGTTGTCCACCACCCGCTAAATTTTGGTTTACACCGTTCCACCACTGTGATCCGTTAAATGAATAGTCGCCGAAGTTAGCAGCATCTGTCATCGCCGCTTTTCCTAATAATTGAAAGGCCCACATGCCATGTGCTGAAGGCATGTTCTGTTGAAGAGCCACTGCCGCCGCACTCCAGTCATTAGAATACACGTTGTTATACCAATCAGGGTGACTTGAAATTTTTCTTTTCCAATTATACTTCGTGCTGTTATTTCCTCCACTCTCTCTCATCATGTTCACACCAGCAGCTTTAAGCCTTGTCCAATCAATTGTGAATGAACTTCCAGGATTACCTGAAAGTGAATTGTTTCTTCCGTAAATATATTTTGAGATGGCTGTTGGTGTTGCTGTTGCATCCACTGTTACTGTAACCTGGGCCCATAGTTGGGTGCTGACAAAAAGAAAAATTAAAATTGTAAATCTGGCTTTCATAGCGCTATATCAATTGAGTTAATGCTAATATGATTAAGGTAATTATTTTTTATATGCCTGGGGCACATTAAAATGAAGTGCTTCAAGCAAGGGAACGTTCAGATCTTTTTCGAACGACTCAGCTGAGCCTTTATTGAAAAGACCAAATGTGCCTCTGTAATCCCAGATCGTCCAGGGAATTTCTTTTTCATTGAGATAATCACAAACAAGCTTATACCATTGTGTGCGATCGTCATTGTTACTGTTAGGAAT
>DATCRE010000702.1:0-2264 GCA_036569145.1 Cyclobacteriaceae bacterium | reverse complement strand
AATTTTATCAGACTTAAATGTAGCGGTAGATGTTTCAATGATTATACCATTCTCACCTTCTTTTACATTCTCCACCTTGCAATTTGTTTGTATAGTTCCTCCTAACCTTTCAAATTCTTTTGCCAGTGCAAAAAGATATTTTGTAGGATGAAACATGGCTTGCTCTTCGATTTGTATCGCTTTTTCAAAATGAGCGGCAATCGGAATATTTTTAACATACTTCAATGCAACGCCCGCCTCGAGGCTAGCCTGATAAATGTCATCCAGCTCATTAGACTCTTTCTTCTCTTGTGAAAATAAATAAGCATCAGTGCGCGAAAAGTGACATTGTATAATATAAAGATTCACATGCTTTTCAATCAGACCTATAGCTTCGCTTGCTGCTCTTGCCACTGTCTTTGATGCTTCACTGCCAAAATTTTTGGTTATTGTTGTGTAGGGTGTATCCAGTAAAGTATTGAGGTGCGCAGTCGTTCCACCTGTAGTTCCGAAACCGAGACTATGTGCTTCTGCAAGCAAACACTTCTTTCCTGCTTTTTGTAACAGCAATGCCGCGACAACACCAGTCATGCCACCACCAACAATAACAACATCGTATGTCACCTCAGGGAGCAGACTTTCCTTTGATATATAGTCTGGCAAATCCTGCCATAGACTTTTATTATTACCATCTCTTTTCATAGCACATTACTTGAAATTCATGGATGGAAAATAAAATGCCAGAAAGATTTTTGTGTAATTCTGATTACTAAACGACGCATCGTCGTGATAATGTAGATGTTATTAGACAATAGTCATTTATAGTGAGATTCAATTACCCACATTCATAGCACGTCTGATTGCTCTAAAATTTTAAAATTGACTTAAACATTCCCATCAATTCATGGTACACTTTTAGCAATATGACTATTTACAATTTCAGATTTACGATTGCTATTGACTATCGACCATTGACTGATAACTACTAATGACTATTGACTATGCCACTCATCAAAGCAAAAAATATAAAAGTCAAACCCACACAATCTTATAATACTTTCAAAGATTTTAATGGACAGCGTTATACAGGCATGAAAGTGGGGAGAAGTCATAAATGGAATTATGATAAAGGTGTGTGGAGAGAAACCAAAGTAACGCCCGAACGATGGGAGTTGACATACGATGTTATCAAGCGACGTGCGGGCCATGCTCCTGAAGGCTCGGGAGCTGCAGTAGGCACCGCATATCATTGGTTCATACTTTCACATCAATATGTAGAGAAGCTCAATGCTGACGACTATACTACGTCTATGGTAGGTTTAAAATTCAAGCTTGCTCATAAACGAGCCGGCCAGGATAAATGGAGTGTATCGGATGCCTCACAACGAAAAGCGTTGATCAAAATATTAAAGAATCTTATTACAGAGTTGGAGGATCAACCTCAAAAGACAGTTCCCGTGCCACTAAACTTTTTATATCGTGGTAAAGATTATAAAGGCACAGGTATTCCTGTTATTTCAAGTTGCCATGATGGCATCTGCGATCAGCTTGACATCACGCTTAATAAAAAACACCTGGGTGTTTTAAAGTGTACCAATCGCGGATGGAGAATTAATGCTATACCTCAAGGCCTTGCAAACGCCATTGGCGAACAGGTATTCAAATGGTATGAGTAGCAAGAGGTAGCCGGCAACATGAAGAAAGGCAATATACACATCGGCACTTCTGGCTGGAACTATAAACACTGGATGGGAACATTTTATCCGGAGACCATTAAACAAGCTGATCAGTTTAATTACTACAAAAACATTTTTGATACGGTGGAGTTGAATAACCCTTTCTATCATCTCCCCCCTTTAGAAAGATTCATAGCCTGGAATAAAAAATCGCCTGCTCAATTTTTGTTTTCAGTAAAAGCCAACCGATATATCACACACTTGAAAAAACTCCATGAAGCTGACGATGCATTGAAACTATTCTTAAAAAATGCCGGGGGACTTGGCAAAAAATTAGGTCCTATACTTTTCCAACTTCCTCCAGGTTGGAGAGTTGATGTTAAAAGATTAGATACATTTCTACACACACTTCCTAAAAAACACCGTTATACTTTTGAATTTAGAAATGATACATGGTATACAGATGAGGTTTATACAAAACTTCGGGAGCATAACTGTGCATTTTGTTTGTATGAATTAAACAGGCACCAATCACCTGAAATTATTACTGCTGATTTCGTCTATATTCGTCTGCATGGTCCGGGTGGCAAATATCAAGGCAGTTATCCA